>JBDSZF010000231.1:0-11555 GCA_039925285.1 Polaromonas sp. | reverse complement strand
GCAGCTGTGCGGCACGCAGCTGGTGGACCTGCACATCTCCGACCTGCTCAACAGCCAGCTGCCCTCGCATTACGACTACACCTCGCAGTACGACACGCTGGTGTTTCGCCGCCTGGCCACCGGCTCGACCGAGACCAACCCCAGCGCGCCCGGCGAGCCGAAAAAAGCACCCGCCAGGCGCGGCGGCCCGCCGGTGCTCAGGCGCATTGACACCAGCCCGGTCGGCTTTGCCGTGTTTGACCGCCTGCTGCTGTCGGTGCATCCGGCCGACTGCACGGTGCGCGAAGCCTATGCCGCCAAGCTGCTCAACGCGACCTCGCTGGAGGCGCGCGCCAACGGCGTAAAACTGCCACCCAGCCCGGCCGACCTGATGCTGCGCATCGTCAACCTGCTGGTCGACGGCTACCTGGCACTGCGCCGCGAACTGACGCGCCAGATGGACCACTGGCAGTCCGAGCTGCTCAAGCCCGGCAGCCGCTTTACCAACTGGAGCTCGGTGCTCGATGCCCGGCTGGCGCTGCACCAGCTCGACGAAATCTGCGAAGACCAGCGCGCCGCGCTGCAGGACTGGATTGACTCGATTGAAACCTGGCCCGACGCGCAAACGCCGGCCATGCAGCGCGAGCGCGACCTGCTCAAGGTGCGTTCGCGCGACGTGCTCGAGCATATCGAGCGCGTCGTTCACCACGTGCGGCGCATGGAGCAAAGCGCCGAAGCAGCGGTGCAGATGCATTTTTCGGCGCAGAGCCATCGCACCAACGACATCATGCGCACCCTGACAGCGCTGACCGCTGTGTTCTTGCCGCTGAACCTGATCACCGGATTTTTCGGCATGAACTTCGAGTTCCTGCCCGCCATCCACAGCTCCGCCGGGTTCTGGTGGACTTTTGGCGTGATGGTGTTGCTGGTCGTGGTCGTCGTGTCCGTTTTCTGGCGCAAGCGTTACCTGGCCCGGACCAGCCGCTGAACCCTGGCCGGGTGTTTTCCGCCATGCAAGCCAGCCTTTTTCCTGACGCACGCCCTTCTTCTGCGAATGCACCACCTGCGCGCATCAAGGTGGGCTGCGCCGGCTGGAGCCTGCCGCGCGCGCTGTGGCCGGAGTTTCCCGCCGCCGGCACGCACTTGCAGCGCTATGCCGCCCGCTTCAACGCGGTGGAGATCAACTCGTCGTTTTACCGGCCGCACCAGACAGGCACCTATGCGCGCTGGGCGGCCAGCGTGCCAGGGAACTTCCGTTTCTCGGTCAAGCTGCCCAGGACCATCACGCACCAGCAGCGTCTCGCCGATTGCGCCGGGCTGCTCGACGCCTTTTTGGCCCAGGTCACCGGTCTGGGCGAACGTCTGGGCTGCCTGCTGGTGCAACTGCCACCCAGCCTGGCATTCGATGCAGCGCTTGTCCGGGATTTCCTGCGGCTCCTGCGTGAGCGCCACATCGGCCCGGTGGCGCTGGAGCCGCGCCATGCCAGCTGGTTCATTGCGCCGGCCGACCCGCTGCTGGACGCCTGGCAGGTGGGCCGCGTGCTGGCCGACCCGGTGGTGCACGGGGCAGGCCGCCTTCCGGGCGGCTTTGCCGGCCTGGTCTATGTGCGCCTGCATGGCTCGCCGCGCATGTATTACTCGGCCTATGATCGCGCCGTGCTCGATGCGCTGATCGCCAGGCTGCAGCTTGCGGCAACGCCCGATGCCGCCGTCTGGTGCATCTTTGACAATACCGCCGAAGGTGCCGCGGTTGAAAACGCCCTCTACACCGTTCAGGGTCTGTCCCGGCGCTGAACCGGCGGGGCCGCACCACAAAAAAGATCGTGGATGTCAGTTTTATTCACCGCTGACCCTGGGCCGAGGTCAGCGCCAATGACCTGACCCGGGACAACGTCGAGTCGATGCGCCGGGTGTACCAAGCCTTGCCGGTCCAGACAGCTTTTTCAGGCAGTCAGCCGATCTGGCCGGCCAGGAAGGCCAGCGAACGCTCGCGCGCCAGATTGGCGGCGGCCTCGTTGTACGAGCCGCGCTGGTCGCAGTTGAAGCCGTGGTTGGCCGCATAGAGATGCACTTCGACTGCGGGGTGCGCCTTCTTGAAGGCCTCAACGCCTTCCAGCGGAATCCAGTGGTCCTGGTCGCCAAAGTGCGCCATCACCGGGTACTGCGGCTGGCGCGCAATTTCGCCTTCGGACGTGATGCCGCCGCCATAGTAAACAATGGCGGCGCTCAAGCCCTTGAGCGTGCAGGCTGCTTTCCATGTCAGCAGGCCGCCCCAGCAAAACCCGACGATGCCCACCTTGCCGCCGCCAGCTTGAGCCGCGTGGTCGATGGCAGCCTGGATGTCCTGCAGCACGCCAGCGCCAGGCAAGGCGTCCACGGCGGTTTTCAACTCAAACCCCGCCCCCATGTCGGCCTCGGTGTAGCCAAGCTCCACGCCGGGCTTGACGCGCTCAAAGGTCGATGGCGCCACGGCCAGATAGCCTTCTGCGGCATAGCGGTCAGCCACCGAGCGGATGTGTGAATTGACACCGAAAATTTCCTGCACCACGACGACAGCGCCGCGCGGCTTGCCTGCGGGTTGCGCCACATAGGCGGGCACGGTGAAGCCGTCGGCGGCGGTGAGATTGGTGAATTGACCCATGATGTTGAAGTTCCTTTTGCTTTGAATCGTTGCGTGAAATGCTTGCGCCTGGAGCTTACGGAGCGGCCTTGAGCTTGCGCTCGACAAAATCAAGCCGGTCCTGGCCCCAGAACAATTCTCCGTCAATGACGTAGCTGGGCGCGCCGAACACGCCGGCCGCAATCGCCTGACCGGTATTGGCCTCATAGCGCTCCTGAACCGCCTGACTGTACGACAGTTCCAGCCGGTCGGCGTTCAGGCCACATTCGGCCAGCAGCTCGGCCAGCACCTTCTCGCTGGCAATGTGGCGCTCCTGCGCCCACAAGGCCCGGAAAACCGCAGCGGCGATTTTCATCGTGGCGTCCGCGCCGTCGTGCAGCTCCACGGCGATGATCAGGCGCGAAGCGTCGTCTCCCGACACCGGGAAGTATCTGGGTTTTGGGTTCAGCGGCAGCTGAAGATAGTCGGCATAGCGCCGCAGTTCCAGCAAGCGGTAGGCCTGGCGCTGCGGCGCACGCTGGCCCAGCGGCAGGCCGCCCGAAATCGGAAACACCTTGCCGCCCAGGTCTATCGGCAGCACGCGCACCGCAGCGCCCGCCGCGCGCGCTATCTGCGCAAAGCGCTCATGGCCCAGATAGGTCCAGGGGCTTTGCGGCGTGAAGTAGTAGTCCACGGTAGTGCTCAAAGTTTTTTTCTCCAGTTCCAAGAAGTCATTACAGTCACTGATTCGGCAGGGTCCCCTTTGTAACCGGGATTGCCATTTTTTGCAGGAGAGCGGTTTGTCCAGACTTGTTTTGATTAGCACAGGCTCGCGCGGCATTGGCGCGGCAACAGCCCTTCTGGCAGCCCGCCAGGGCTATGCAGTGGCCGAATCCATCGTCTGGCTGCTGGGCCCACAGGCCAGCGGCACCACCGGCGCACTGCGCGACGTGACAGGCGGTCGCTGATGGATTTGAAACCCCTGGTGACCTTGCTGGCCATCGTCAACCCGCTGGCCATCGTGCCCTTTTTCATTCACTACACGCAGGGTTTTTCAAAGCCGCAAAGGCAGCGTACCGTGGTCGTCGCGTCGTTCAGCGCCTTTGTCGTGATTGCCGTCAGCGCGCTGCTGGGCTTGCAGATTCTGGAGTTCTTCGGCATCTCGCTGGCCAGTTTCCAGGTCGGCGGCGGCATGCTGCTGCTGATCAGCGCCATGAACATGCTCAACGCCCAGCCGGCTGAAGCCAAGACCAGCACGCACGAGCTGGAAGACGGTGCCGAAAAAGCGGCCAGGGGTGCCAGCATTGCCGTGGTGCCGCTGACCATCCCCTTGCTCACCGGCCCCGCCACCATGTCCACGGTGGTGATTTACGCTGAAAAAGCCAAGACTTTCTTACAGCTCGGCACCCTGGTCGGCTACGGCATGGTGATCGGCCTGGCCACGGCGCTGTGCTTTTCACTGGCCGAACCGATCGCCCGCGTGCTCGGCAAAACCGGCATCAATGTCATGACCCGCCTGATGGGACTGATCCTGGCCGCGCTGGCGGTGGAAGTGATGGCCGATGGCCTGGGCAAGCTGTTTCCGATCCTGCGGCATTGAGGTTTTTTTACCGGGACAGGCTCATGCTGCGGGCTGATGCGAGGCTTGGCGAGGCTTGGCGTGGCTTGGCTTGGCTTGGCTTGGCGGAATCCTGTGCCTGATTTGTGCTGGGTTTGACTTTGCGCTCGTCCAGCAAGCACCAACAGCTATTTTTTCAATAGCAAGCCATTCGATCAGCGCGCAGGCATCTGCTGCAGCCACTCGTCCAGCGCCTCGATGGCTGCGTCTGTGGCGGCAGTCAGGGCGCGCACACCGCCAGCCGCGTCGGCGCTGGTAGCGGGCCGCTGCACCGCCAGATTGCGCTGGGCGATCAGCTTTTCACCGGCGGGCGTGATTTCAACCAGCGTGGCATGCAGGCGCACCAGGCCCACGCTGGCATCAGGCGCGCTGAACAGCTGGCTGAACTCTTCCAGCTCCAGGCGCAGCATCGGCAGGTTGGCGTTCTGGCTGCGGTTCAGGGCCACGCCTTCGCGGGCATTGAGCACCACGCGGCGCTGGCTCAAGCGCTCGCGCAAACGCTGGCGCACCAGCAGCGCCGGCGGCATGCTCCAGCGCGCCTGCGAATAAGGGCGCAGCTGCTGGGCATCGGTGTAGGCCAGGCGGTAGAACATCGCCTGGTTGTCCAGCGCGCCGCCCGAAGTGGCAATATCGGCAATCGCCAGTGGCGCCAAGGTGACCAGCGGGGCATTGGCTGATGCGGCGGGCTGGGTGGACAGCGCACCCGGCCCGAAGTCGTACATGGTGGCGCGGGTCGGCTTGTCAACCACCGAACAACCCACCGCAAGACCCAGTACCAGCATCAAGGAAAAAACCATTCTTGCGGATGATGGGCGGGCGTACCGGGCTATTTCATTCATCGCAGCAGGGCGGAATTCTAAGAACATCATTTTTCTCCATCGGCAGAAAAGCCGGCTTCACCGGGACCGGGTACGGCCGGGCCATTGCCAAAAATCAGGGCCTGCGGATTGTCATCGACCGCATTCACGGTGCGCCGCAATTGCCGCATGGTGCGTGCCGTTTCGTCGGCCACCTCGCCGAGTTTGGGCAGCGTGGCCGCGCTGAAGGTTTCAATGCCGGCCGCCAATGCCGTGCCGCCTTGTGTCAGCTTGTCCAGCGGGCCGCCTTTTTCAGTGAGGCGCCGCGCTGCACTGCCGACTTCATCGCTGGCGGTTTTCAGCGCTTTCATGGTCGCGCTGGAGTCACGCGACAGAGCCGGCAAGGTCGCTACCGTGGGCTCAAGAGCTTTGGCCACGCGGTTGATGCTGCCGGCGGCTTCTGCCAGTTCGGTGACGGCCGTGTTGACGGCTTTCTGGTTGTCATCGGACAGCAACTGGTTCAGCCGCGCCGCGGCCTGTTCAGCCTGGTTCAGAATGACTTCGCCCTGGTGGAGCAATTTATCCAGCGCGCTGGGCTTGAGCGGAATGCGCGGCGGATCCTCATCATTGGGAACCAGCCGCTCGGTGGACTCGCCGCTATCGTCAAGCTGGATAAAGCCCAGGCCTGTGACGCCCTGCGAGGCCACCATGGCATAGGTGGACTTGGTCACCGGCGCGGCACGGTCGATGGAAACCAGGATCAGCACATTGCCCTTGACTTTCAAATCAAAACCGATGCGCTCGACTTTGCCGACAGGCACGCCGCGAAACCGCACGGCGGCCTGTGGCTGCAGGCCGGAGATGGTTTCGGATGTGCTCATTTCATACAGGTCGCGCTGGGTGCTGTCACGCGTGAGCCAGATGGCCAGCAGCGCAAGCAGGGCGGTAATCGCCACCACAAACGCGCCGGCTATCAGCGCATGGGCCTTGTTTTCCATGATGAAAACCTTTCTAGATCGGGCCGGGTGAAGGGGTCAGCAGCGCCATGGCGCGCCGACCGCGTTCACCCAGAAAAAATTCACGAATGAAGGGATGCTCGAAAGCCACCACTTTTTGCGGCACGTCATTGATGATGACTTTCTGCGCGGCCAGCACGGCAATCCGGCTGCTGAGCTCGAAAATCGTATCGAGGTCGTGCGTGACTATCACCACCGTCAGCCCCATGTCCTTGTGCAGCGAGCGCAGCAGTTCGCAAAAGCTGTCGGCGCTTTCCGGGTCCAGCCCGGCCGTCGGCTCGTCGAGCAGCAGCAGCGGCGGGTCCATGATCAGGGCCCGCGCCAGCGCCACCCGCTTGATCATGCCACCTGACAGATCACTCGGCATCTTGTCGGCCGCATCAGGCGTGAGCCCGACCATCTGCAGCTTGACCATGGCGGCCTCGCGGATCAGTTCACCGGGCAAGGCGTTCAGCTCGCGCAGCGGAAAAGCGATGTTTTCCAGCACCGTGAAGGCCGAAAACAGCGCACCCTGCTGGAACAGCATGCCGACCCGGCTGGCCGCGCCGCGCTTGCCCAGTTCGGCGGCCGGCTTGCCCAGCACGGTGATCTCGCCCTGCGCGGGCGTTTCCAGCGCCAGCATCTGGCGCAGCAGCACGGTCTTGCCGGTGCCCGAGCCGCCGACCAGCGACATGATTTCGCCGCGCTCGACCGTCAGGTCGAGGTCTTTATGAACGACAGACTTTTTGTCGCCATTCTGGAAAACGGTCCACAACTTGCGGATTTCAACCACAGGTTCAGTCATGCGATACACCGTGGCCAGCATGGAAGCCAGGGCCGCCGCGCCGGGCCGCCCCCAGCAAGGCCAGCCCCCTCGGGGAGCAGCAAAGGACACGAAGTGACAAGCGTGTGGACCATTAGATCCCCACGCCCTTGAACAGCACCGCAAACAGCGCATCGACCAGGATGACGACGGTGATCGACGTGACCACCGACGCCGTGGTGCCCTGCCCCAGGCTTTCGGTATTGGGCTTGACGCGCAGGCCGTAATGGCAACCCACCAGCGCGATCAGCAAGCCGAAGACGATGGACTTGGCGGTCGCCAGTGTCAGATTGGACACGCTGACGGCAGCCGGCAGCGCATTGAAGAAATACGAGGGCGTCACGCCCATGGAAATGTCGGCAGCCAGCATGCCGCCCAGCAGCGCCGCCACGGTGGTCCAGACGCTGATCAACGGCATCACGATCGCCAGCGCCATCGCACGCGGCATGACCAGCCGAAAGCCCCGGGGGATGCCCATGACGCGCATCGCATCGAGTTCCTCCGTCACCCGCATCACGCCAATCTGCGCCGTGATGGCCGAGCCGCTGCGCCCGGCAATCAGGATGGCCGCCAGCACCGGGCCCAGTTCGCGAATCAGCGAAATGCCCAGGATATTGACGATGAAGGCATCGGCGCCGAACTGGCGCAACTGCTGCGAAATCAGGTAGGCCAGCACCACGCCGATCAGGAAGCCAACCAGCGCCGTGATCGGCAGCGCGGTGGCACCAAAATGGTAGAAGTGGCCCGAGAGATCGCGCCACGGTCCCTGCTGCGGATGCCGGATAAGCCGCATGATGTCGAGCAGCAACTGGCCCAGCAGCCGCAACATGCCTTTGAGATGGTCGATCAGTCTGAGCAGACGCCCGCCCAGCACGAGCAGCGGCTCGGTCCAGGATGGCTTGGGCGCCAGAGGCGGTTTGGCCGTGAATTTTTCAACCGTTTCCAGCATCGCCCGCTGCACCGGCTCGATCTGCAGCTCGGCCGGCCAGTGATGACCCCACAGGTTCCACACCACCTGCGCGCCCAGATAATCGAGTTTTTCAATCCCGGCCAGGCGCCACCGGCCAGCAACCGTTGGGGCCGCTTTAGACGCGTTGGCAGAAGGCCCGGCCTCACCGCGCAAGCCATTGATTTGCGAAGTCAGCGCAGCCCAGGCCGCAGGCGCGGTAAGGTTGGCCGCCGTCCACGCCCCCTGCAGAAGCACGACCCGGCCTTCAGGCGTGTCCTGAACTTCAATTCGTGGCGGGGAGTCATCGATGGGCATGCGTGAGGCTGATTTGGCAGTGGGCTATGGCAAGCGCGTTAAGTGTAAAAAATCCGTCATGGTAACTGCTGGAAACACCAGGCACCCCCGGTTCAGGTGATATGTCGCCATGGTCCTACAGGGATTGGGGCCAGGCGGGCCGGCTGCAAAGGCCCTGCGGACGGGGTTCGTGAACGGGTAATCCCGCTCGCGCAGGCAGGCCAGGTTTTGCCACAATAAACCAGCGCGCCAACCAGAAACAAACGACATGCAGGACCAGACCCAGGCTTTCGACTACATCATCATCGGCGCCGGCACGGCCGGCTGCCTGCTGGCCAACCGGCTCAGCGCCGACGCGTCCAAACGGGTGCTGCTGATCGAGGCCGGCAGCAAGGACGATTACCACTGGATTCACATTCCAGTCGGTTACCTGTACTGCATCGGCAACCCGCGCACCGACTGGCTGTTCAAGACCGAACCCGACGCGGGCCTCAACGGCCGCTCGCTGCGCTATCCGCGCGGCAAAACCCTGGGCGGCTGCTCCAGCATCAACGGCATGATCTACATGCGCGGCCAGGCGCGCGACTACGACCAGTGGGCGCAGCTGACCGGCGACAGCGACTGGCGCTGGGACAAGGCCCTGCCCCACTTCAAGCTGCATGAAGACCACTACAAGGGCGCCGACGCGCTGCATGGCGCGCGCGGCGTGCTGCCCGAGCTGATGCAGGACAAGAGCAAGCCTTACCAGACCATCCTGCGACAGCGCAATGCGGGCGGCGAGTGGCGCGTGGAAAAGCAGCGCCTGCGCTGGGACATCCTCGATGCCTTTGCCGAGGCGGCTACCCAGGCCGGCATTGCGCCCACGCCGGACTTCAACCGCGGCAGCAACGAAGGCGTGGGCTACTTCGAAGTCAACCAGAAAAACGGCTGGCGCTGGAACACCGCCAAGGCGTTCTTGCGGCCCACCTGCCTGGGCCGGCCGAACTTTGAACTCTGGACCAACGCGCAGGTGAGCAAGCTGGTGATCCGGCAGCAGGCTGACGGCAGCCGGCGCTGCACCGGCGTCGAAGTCTGGACCGGCCTGGAGCGCGTCACCGCGCTGGCCACGCGGGACTCGGGCGGCGAGGTCCTGCTGTGCGCCGGCAGCATCGGTTCGCCGCAGATTTTGCAGCTCTCGGGCATCGGCCCGGGCGATCTGCTGCAGCAGCACGGCATCCCGGTGGTGCAGGACCTGCCGGGCGTGGGCGCCAACCTGCAGGATCATCTGCAGATCCGCTCGGTCTACAAGATCCAGGCAGGCAAGGACAGCAAGCGCTGGGGCCTGTCGCTCAACACCATGGCCCATTCGCTCTGGGGCAAGGCGCGCATCGGGCTCGAATACGCCCTGCGCCGCACCGGCCCCATGAGCATGGCGCCGTCGCAGCTGGGCGCTTTCACGCGCAGCTCGCCCGACCAGCCCTGGCCGAACATCCAGTACCACGTCCAGCCGCTGTCGCTCGACGCCTTTGGCGAACCGTTGCACAGCTTCAATGCGTTCACCGCCAGCGTCTGCAACCTGAACCCGACCAGCCGGGGCAGCGTTCGCATCAAGTCCGGCAAGTTTGGAGACGCGCCGGCGATTGCGCCCAACTACCTGAGCACCGGCCAGGACCGGCAGGTCGCGGCTGATTCCCTGCGCATCACGCGAAAAATTGTCAGCCAGGACGCGCTGGCCAAATACCAGCCCGAGGAGTTCAAGCCGGGCGTGCAGTTCCAGACCGATGAAGAGCTGGCCCGGCTGGCCGGCGACATTGCCACGACCATCTTCCACCCGGTCGGCACGACCAAAATGGGCCGCGCCGACGACCCGATGGCGGTGGTCGATTCGCACCTGCGGGTGCGCGGCATCCGGGGCCTGCGGGTGGTTGATGCGGGCGTCATGCCTTTGATCACCAGCGGCAACATCAACTCGCCGACGCTGATGATTGCCGAGAAAGCGGCGCAATGGATACGGGACGGCATTTGACAAGCCCACGGGCTGCCCGCAGCCGCTTCACAGCGCCGGCAGGTAGCGCAGCCCCTTGATAATAGCGCGGTGAATTCGGCCGCAGCGTGCCGTCAGGACCCATCTGGCAGAGATTACAGTTATACCACTTTTTGATGAATGGTTATATCCCACCAAGGCAGCTCAGCGGCGCATTGCAGCCGGTGCTCCAAGTCTGTTTTTTCGCTGCCGCAAACTTTCACGCCTTTCCCGTACACCTCGTCGAGCAAGCTCACGATGGTACGCGCGCCTTTCCATAGAAAATTTCCGGCTCGATCGAGTACCGCGCTCACCGTGCTCAGCAAGTAGCCATTCCAGGACTTCTCCAGCCCGGCCCAGTAGCGCTCGATGGCGTTGTATTTGGCTAGTGGGACCGCGGGTAAGCGCTCAAATGAAAGTTTTTCGGTAAGCAATGGCCCCCACCTCTGCAGTAATCGCCAACATGCACCGTGGTTTTGCTGTCGATGCTGATTCTCAAGGTTTGCGCATCGGTGTCTGCCAGCGCGTTCACCCGCCTGACGTTGTCAAAGAGGGCGTCGGTCTCGGCTGTTTTTTTTGGACCTTCGTTTTGACCACCGTGCGCAGGCGGTAGTTTTGCCGGTTCAGCAGGTTGGAGATCGTTCGCACGCCGGGCAGGCATGGCGCAGACCATCCCTTTTGCACGAGCGCCTCGTGTACCGCCCTGGCCGTCATGTCCGTGTACAGCAAGGTCGTGCGCAGGCTGGCCTCGCTCTGGCTGGCCTCGCTCTGGCTGTGCGGCTCCATGATGCTTTGTATATCGGCCAGCAAATCGGGATGCCTGTCTTCTGTCCTGGGCTTGACTCGCGCAGACAGGTCGTTGATGCACGAAATGCCGCTTCGGGCTTCATGCATGCCCACTTCAACCGCATACCGGCTCCAGCCAAACACACTCTCGGCCACACGCGGCTTGCCCTCTAACAGCGAAGCCGTCACGTCGCCCATGGCACGGCGCCGATCGGGCCAGGGAATCGATTCCACCAGACGCGAAATCAACTCCACCGTCTGCGCAGACACGCCATTGCGGGCCAGGGTTGTTGGCTTCATTTCAAGCGGCTTCGTTGGTTCAACATGAAACCATTTTAAATGGTGCTTTGATAAGTTCTGGCTCCCTTAACTCCTTGGGTGTTGAATGAACAATTCATTGAAATGGAATTTTCGAGCTTGCACTTGACCATGTTCCTGCAGGACGGTCGATGATTGCTTACCCTGCAGGGCCGATCTTCGGATGGGAGTTTGAGCAGTTCTCGTCGTTCCAGAAGCTCTCCCTCCATGCCTGAAGTCCGCCTCTTAACCGAGCATGTGAAACGCTCGCCAACGATGAATGCAGATTCGTTGGAGGCAGTTTCTCTATTGACCAAGATCAATACTTCGTCAGTGTTCCCACATATGATGTATCAATTGGAATTCGTCTCATCATGAAGCTATTTTTAAACATCCGCGCCAGGCGCAACACTGCA
>JBDSZF010000230.1:0-6594 GCA_039925285.1 Polaromonas sp. | reverse complement strand
GGGCCTGCCAGGCAGCGACTTCGCTTCGCACAGTCTCAATGTTGTCGATACGTCGGTCCAGGCACTGGCTGACCATGACGTTGATCTCAATCTCGGCCATGTTTAGCCAGCTGCAGTGCTTGGGGGTGTAGACGAACTCGAAGCGGTCCCATAGCGCCTTGGCCTCCTCGGGGGCAAATGCCTCGTACAGCGAGCCCGGCGTGTGCGTGTTGAGGTTATCCATGACCAGCGTGATGCGCTCGGCGTCGGGATAGCTTGCGGCGATGTCCTGCAAGAACACGGCCCAGTCCAGTTTGGTCCGTCGCTCTGTGACCTTGCTCAGGCGCCGCCCGGCCAGCGGCTCGCTGGCCATGAAGACATTGCACACGCCGCAGCGCTCATATTCGTAGTCATGGCGCTCGGGCCGGCCCGGCGCCGCTGCAATAATCTCACGGGTCTCGCGAATCAATTGCCGGGGCGTCTCATCCATGCACACCACGGGGTGCTTCGCATCGTATGGCTGGCTGTAGATGTCGAGCACTTTTTCCATGGCCGCCACGAAGGCGGCGCTGGCTTGGGGCGCGATCACCCAGCCAACTTTCCTCCAGGGCTTAAGTTCGTTTTTTTTAGCGTCCGCCGCACCGTCTCATGGGACACGCTGTCGATCAATTCGAGCTCAACCAGCCGATCGGCCAGCAGGCGCAGCGACCAGCGGGCCTGGCCTTCGGGCGGCGCCGAGCAGCTCAGGGCAAGCAACTGCGCCTCTAGGCGGCCATCGATCTTCAGCTCGTACTCGCACTTGGCGGGCTGGCGGTTCAGCGTCACGTCCAGACCTTGCAGGACAAACTTCTTCTTGATCCGGTCCACCTTGCGCTCGCTCACGCACAGCATGGCTGCGATGTCACACGTCCGAGGCCGCTCGGTGCGGCCCCCGGCTTGGTCGCAGTTGAGCAGTATCAAGGCATTGATGACTTTGGACGCTGCGTGCATGCCCTTGCCTGTGATGCCCTCGAGCTCGGCTCTTTCTTGTTCTGACAAGGTGATTTTGTAATGTTCCATCCCCTCATTTTCCACGTCAATTTTTTCATGACGCGACACTAGGTCGGCTACTTTATATCAATGAAAATAGCCTCCAGCCCAATATCCACGGGTGTAAGAAGCTATTGAATAAATAGCAAATTAAAGCCCTGCGGCGCGGGGCGGCGTCATTAAGGCCATCAAGAATGTGGGCACGGCTGGCCGCTACCGTCAGCAAATCGGCCGATGGCTGGTATGCCGCGCTGCTGGCCGATACGCCAGACAGCCTGGCGCGCCAGCAAGATCTTGCCGTCGAGCAAAACCTGTTCGCAGTGCGGGAGCATCCGCGATATGTCGCTCTCAGCGCGGCGCATGGTGTGCGAATGCGGCTGCAACCTGGAACGCGACCTGAATGCGGCTTTGAATATGCGGCGCCAAGCTCTGGCGTTGCAGTCTGTGGAGAGGACGGCTCTGGCGGGTGTTTCGGCACCCGTGAAACCAGCCTCTGCGAAGCAGAAAGTTAGCTTTGAACCGGCTTAGGCGGGTTTGTAAGTCTGATAGAGCGGTAAAGTCAGGGGCTCGTGAACCTCAGCCCGCCATGAAGGGTGCTGTTTCATTTTTCAATCCATTCCTAAAAAGGACATTGCCATGACTCTCACCACCACCGCCTCGGGCCTGCAATACGAAGACACCGTGCTGGGCACCGGTGCCATCGCCAAGGCCGGCCAGTACGTCAAGGTTCACTACACCGGCTGGCTTTACAACGACGGCGTGCAGGGCGCCAAGTTTGATTCCAGCAAAGACCGCGGCCAGCCGTTCCAGTTCTCGCTCGGTGCCGGTGAAGTCATTCGCGGCTGGGACGAAGGTGTGCAGGGCATGTCGGTGGGCGGCACACGCCGCCTGGTCATTCCGTCAGAACTCGGCTACGGCGCGCGCGGCGCGGGCGGCGTGATTCCGCCCAATGCCACCTTGCTGTTTGAAGTGGACTTTCTGGGCACCTGACCCCGCCGCAACGGCTTGACAAAAACGCCAGGCCCGGCAGCGGGTCTGCGCACCGGATTACCCGCCTCGGGGCCTATAGGTTCACCATGATCATCACCAGCCTGCTCGATACCGATCTGTATAAATTCACCATGATGCAGGTGGTGTTGCACCAGTTTCCAGGTGCCGAGGTGGAGTACAGGTTCAAGTGCCGCAACGCTGGCGCGCCCGGTATCAAGGATCTGGCGCCCTTCGTCAA
This sequence comes from Polaromonas sp., assembly GCA_039925285.1. Taxonomy (GTDB): domain Bacteria; phylum Pseudomonadota; class Gammaproteobacteria; order Burkholderiales; family Burkholderiaceae_C; genus Polaromonas. The sequence continues at coordinate 4,358 of JBDSZF010000230.1, read as the reverse complement.
CGAGATTCGCGAGGAAATTCGCGGGCTCTGCAGTCTGCATTTTCAGGATGCCGAGCTCAGCTACCTGAAGACCTTGCGCTTCATCAAGAGCGACTTTGTCGATTTTCTGGGCATTTTCAAGCTCAACGAAAAGTACGTCAGCGTGATGGCCTTGCCCTCGGGCGAGATTGAGGTCTCCATCAAAGGCCCGTGGCTGCACACTATCCTGTTCGAGATTCCTGTGCTGGCCATCATCAACGAGGTTTACTTTCGCAACACGCAACAGCAGCCCGATCTGGCCGGGGGCCGCAAGCGCCTGGATACAAAAATAGCGGAACTGCATATCCGCGGCCTTGGGGAGCTCAAGATTGCCGACTACGGAACGCGCCGGCGTTTTGGCAAGGCCTGGCATGAAGAATTGCTGCACACGCTGGCCACGCGGCTGGGCTCGGGCGTATCGGGCCAGCTCGCCGGCACCAGCAATGTGCTGTTTGCCATGAAGCTGGGCTTGACGCCGCTGGGCACCATGGCGCACGAGTATCTGCAGGCCTGCCAGGCGCTCGGCCCGCGGCTGCGTGACAGCCAGGTGTTTGGCTTTGAGTCATGGGCCAAGGAGTACCGGGGCGACCTGGGCATTGCACTGTCGGACGTTTATGGCATGAGCGCCTTCCTGCGCGATTTCGATTTGTACTTCTGCAAGCTGTTTGACGGTGCCCGCCACGACAGCGGCGACCCGTTTCAGTGGGGCGAGCGCATGATCGCGCACTACGTGGAAAATCGTGTCGATCCCAAAAACAAGACGCTGATATTCAGCGACGCCCTCACGGTACCCAGAACCATCGAGCTTTACCGGCAGTTCAGGGGCCGCTGCCAGCTGGCCTTCGGCATTGGCACCAACCTGACCAACGACCTGGGCTACGAGCCGCTGCAGATCGTCATCAAGATGGTGCGCTGCAACGGCCAGCCGGTGGCCAAGCTGTCGGACACGCCGTCCAAGAACATGTGTGACGACGAGAAATACCTGGCCTATCTGCGCCAGGTTTTCGAGATCCCTTCGCACGCCTGAAAAGGCCGCTGATAATGACGGGCCGCGCCGCCCATGCTGTGGCGTGATAACAACAGATATGGAGACTTGCTGACATGTTGATGAAGATTTTTCGCTGGATTGCCTTGCCGGGGCTGCTGTCCTTGTGTTCTGGCGGGGCCTTTGCCGCCGAACTGCAGGGCAGTGAACTCTCGGCCCTGTGGGGCCTACCCTTTGCCGGCCTGCTGCTGTCGATTGCGCTGATGCCCTTGCTGCTGCCGTTTTTCTGGCACCACCATTACGGCAAGATCTCAGCCGCCTGGGCGCTGGCCTTCTTGCTGCCCTTTGCGGTGGTCTATGGCCCCGGCATGGCGTCCGTCAGCCTGGTGCATGCGCTGCTGGCCGAATACATCCCCTTCATTGTCTTGCTGACGGCGCTGTTTACCGTCGCCGGCGGCATCCACATCCGGGGCAACCTGCACGGCAGCCCGGGCCTGAACACCGCCATCCTGGCCATAGGCGCCGTGCTGGCGAGCTTCATGGGCACGACGGGCGCATCCATGCTCTTGATTCGCCCCTTGATCCGGGCCAACGACAACCGCGTGCACAAGGCGCATGTGGTGGTGTTCTTCATCTTTATCGTCTCCAACGCCGGCGGCTCGCTGACGCCGCTGGGCGATCCGCCGCTGTTCCTGGGTTTTTTGAAAGGCGTGGATTTCTTCTGGACGATGAGCCATATCTTTCCCGAGACGCTGTTCCTGACCGGCGCGCTGCTGGCGATTTTTTATGCGCTCGATTCGTGGTTCTACCACCGCCGCGAAGAAGTCCTGCCGCAGGACCCGACACCCGACACCCGGCACATCGGCTTCGATGGCGCTGCCAACTTCTGGCTGCTGGGCGCCGTGGCCGGCCTGGTGCTGCTCAGCGGCTTCTGGAAGTCCCCCGTGGTCTTCAACGTGGCCGGCACCGAGGTCGGCCTGCCCGGCCTGGTGCGCGACGTTGGCCTGGTGCTCGTCACCTTCTTGTCGCTGCGCATCACCTCGGCCAAGGTGCATGCCGATAACCAGTTCTCGTGGGGGCCGATGGCCGAGGTGGCCAAGCTGTTTGCGGGCATCTTTCTGACCATCATTCCCGTCATTGCGATGCTCAAGGCCGGCACCAGCGGCCCGTTTGGCGCGGTGGTCTCGGCCGTCACGCGTGGCGACGGCTCGCCCGATCCGGCAGCGTACTTCTGGGCCACCGGCCTGCTCAGTTCCTTCCTGGACAACGCGCCGACCTACCTGGTGTTCTTCAACACCGCCGGCGGCGACCCGCAGGCCCTGATGACGAGCTTTGCCGCCACGCTGGCCGCCATTTCGGCCGGTGCCGTCTTCATGGGCGCCAACACCTATATCGGCAATGCGCCCAACCTGATGGTCAAGGCCATTGCCGAAGACCGCGACGTGAAGATGCCGAGCTTTTTTGGCTACATGCTGTGGTCGGGCGGCGTGCTGATTCCGCTGTTCATCGTGATGACCTTTATCTGGTTCAAATAAAGAAAGCCGACCATCCCATGAGCAAGCCCAAAATCCTGATCGCCCGCGCCACCTTTCCAGAAGTCATCGCCAGGCTTGAAGAGCACTTCGAAGTCGAGTCCAATCAGGACGATGAAATCTGGTCGGGCACTGAGCTGGCGCAGCGCCTGCACGATAAGGACGGCGCTTTCACCACCGGCGGCGACCGTATCGACGCCGCCGTGCTGGCGGCGGCGCCGCAGCTCAAAATATGCGCCAACATGGCGGTGGGCTATAACAACTTCGATATCGACGCGATGACGGCCGCTGGCGTGCTGGCGACCAACGCGCCCGACGTGCTGACCGAAACCACCGCCGACTTCGGCTTTGCGCTGCTGATGGCCACCGCCCGCCGCATCACCGAAAGCGAGCATTACCTGCGCGCAGGCAAGTGGAGCCAATGGAGCTACGACATGTTTGCCGGCTCCGACATTCACGGCGCCACGCTGGGCATTCTGGGCATGGGCCGCATCGGGCAGGGCATTGCCAGGCGCGGCGCGCATGGTTTTGGCATGAAAGTGATTTACCACAACCGCTCCAGGCTGGACGCTGCGCTGGAGGCCGAATGCAAGGCCAGCTATGTCAGCAAGGAAGAACTGCTCAAGACCGCCGACCACCTGGTGCTGGTGCTGCCGTATTCGCCGGCATCGCACCACACCATCGGTGCTGCCGAACTGGCACAGATGAAGCCTAGCGCCACGCTGGTCAATATTGCACGCGGCGGCATCGTCGATGACGCGGCGCTCGCAGCCGCCCTGCGCAACAAGACGATTGCGGCGGCGGGCCTGGATGTGTTTGAGGGCGAACCCAAGGTCCATCCCGATCTGCTGACGGTGCCCAATGTGGTGCTGACTCCGCATATTGCCAGCGCCAGCTTGCCGACGCGACTGGCTATGGCCAGCCTGGCGGCTGACAACCTGATTGCATTTTTGACGGGAAAAAAGCCTTTGACGCCCTTGAATCCCGAGGTGCTGGTGAACCGATAGGATGTTTTCCGGTTGATTATCCTGTGTCGCGCGAAGTACTTGGCTTGCCGGTGGATCACACGCCGCTGGGGCTCCGGCCCTTGGGGGCGCGGGCGCTGAGGCCATTCAGCGGTACGGCCCTGCGCCGAATTCACGCTGCTGCACATGTTGCTGATGGTCGGGCCAAGAGAGTCCATGCCCGCTATCGTCTGGCAGATGCAGCGGCCACGACAGGTAGGCCAGGAACGGCCGCATCACCACGAAGCCCACCAGCAGCAAGCCTGCCAACACGGTCCGGCGCAGCCAGAGCGGTGTCTGCCGTTCAGTCATTGTTTGCCCCCTGGACGCTGTGCGCCCGCCCCCGAGGGGAGCATGAGCGCTTGGGGCGGCCCGGCGCTCTCATGGGCGTTGGGCTTTAGACATCGAGTGTGGGCTCCGCCAGAGCGGCCGCTATCGACTTGCGTGCCGCATCGCGCAGTTCGAGCGCATGGTTCCAGCCCGGGCCCGTCAGTGAGATGGCCGCGCCGATCGTCACCCGGACATCGCTGCGGCGCGGCAGCCAGGTTCCGTCGCGCAGCAGCGAGCGGGTGCCGTTCAGCGTCACCGGCACCAGCGGCGTTGCGGTTTCGGCAGCAATCACAAAGGCTCCGAGTTTGAAGGGCTGCAGGCCGCTGGTACGCCGGAGCGTGCCTTCGGGGAAGAACACCATCGATTCGCCTGCACGCACGCGCACTTGCAGCGCCCGGGTGTTCTCGACGCCTTGCGCCGCATCGAAGCGCTCGACGAACGCGACGCCCAGCCTGCGCAGCGCCGGGCCGATCAGCACCCCGTCGGCCA
>JBDSZF010000229.1:0-5313 GCA_039925285.1 Polaromonas sp. | reverse complement strand
GCCGGATTTGATAGGCGCTTGCGGCACTTTTCAGCGTGACGGTATCTCCATCGTGAACATTCGTCACCGATCCTTCCAGGAGCTTGTCTCCGACATCGACGCCGCACAGCGTTGTGCCCTGGGTTGCAGAGGCCAAACCCGCACTTCCCGTCGGTTTCGAGTCGTTCTGTGCACAGCTGGCAGCGCCGCCTGAACAGCCGCCAGAATTGCCCTCTCCACCGCCGCATCCCAAAAGCAATGCGCCTGTAAAAATACAGGCCAAAATATTTCTCATGCGTATGCATTTCCTCAAGTTTTTGAAACCGGGACTATCCGAATCGATGGGGATCATAGGACGCCGACTCGCGCATGAGGTTTGACCCGCCCCAAATCGAATAGCATGTCCAACCATGCAGCCCATCCCCGACACCCCCAACACGCTCGAACGCATCGCCGCCCTGACGCTGGCGCATTACGAGCATCACGCCGACGAGTTCTGGCAAGGCACGCGCCACCATGATGTGAGCCAGAACATCGCCGCACTGCTTAACGCCATCACGGCACCGCCGCCGTTTGAGCTGCTCGACTTCGGCTGCGGACCCGGACGCGATCTCAAGACCTTCAAGGAACTCGGCCACCACCCCACCGGCCTGGAGGGAGCCGCGCAGCTGGCCGCGATGGCGCGCGCCTACAGTGGCTGCGAAGTACTGCAGCAGAACTTCCTCGAACTCGATTTGCCTGCCGCGCACTTCGACGGCGTGTTCGCCAACGCCGTGCTGTTCCACGTCCCCAGCCAGGCCTTGCCGGGTGTGCTCAAGCAACTGCATGCCACCCTGAAACCAGGCGGCGTCCTCTTCAGCTCCAACCCCAGGGGCGACGGCCAGGAGGGCTGGAGCGGCGAGCGCTACGGCGTCTTTCATGACTGGCCGGCCTGGCGCAACTACCTGCTGGCCGCAGGATTCATCGAACTGACGCACTACTACCGCCCTGCGGGCCTGCCGCTCGAACAGCAGCCCTGGCTGGCCAGCGTGTGGCGCAAGCCGGTGAATGACTAATTTGAGCGTCCCGCTCGTTGAACAAAAACCAGCAGGCGAAGCGGTCCAACGCCTGCGCGCCCATCGAAAGGATTTTCATGACCGCCCCAACCGCCCTTTCCGATTTCCCCATCACCCACAAATGGCCCGCCCGGTATCCTGACCGCCTCCAGCTCTACTCCCTGCCCACGCCCAACGGCGTCAAGGTGTCGATCATGCTGGAAGAAACCGGCCTGCCTTATGAGCCGCATCTGGTCAATTTCCATACCAGCGACCAGACCAGCCCCGAATTCCTGTCGCTCAATCCGAACAACAAGATCCCGGCCATCCTTGACCCGAACGGCCCGGACGGCAAGCCGCTGGCGCTGTTTGAGTCCGGTGCGATCCTGATCTACCTCGCCGAAAAGACCGGCCAATTCCTGCCGCAAGATGCCGCAGGCCGCTACGAAACCCTCCAGTGGCTGATGTTCCAGATGGGCGGCATTGGCCCGCTGTTTGGCCAGCTCGGTTTTTTCCACAAGTTCGCCGGCAAGGACTACGAAGACAAGCGCCCTCGCGACCGCTACGTCGCCGAATCCAGACGCCTGCTCGGCGTGCTCAACCAGCGGCTCGAAGGCCGCGCCTGGATCATGGGCGACACCTACACCCTTGCCGACATCGCCACTTTCCCGTGGATTCGCAGCCTGATCGGTTTTTACGAAGCCGGCGAGCTGGTGAATATCGAAGAATTTCCGAACGTCACGCGGGTGCTGGCTGCGTTTGTGGCACGGCCGGCGGTGGTGAAGGGTCTTGAGGTGCCGAAGCGAGGCTGATGGGCGACGGCCTTTCGGTATTCACGCCTGCCGCCGCCAAGCGCTGCGAAAGACCAGCCGACAAATGCAGTTCCAGAAACCACAGCTTTTAGGCCAGCATTGGCGGCGATGCGATTGAGTGGTGTAGCTTTTACCAGCGTAACGTTCTCTCTGAGCGTGAACGCCATGACAGCTATCCGAACTAAACAGCCGTTACTGAACCTCTGTGAACGTCCACGACACTCCGCTGGAACTGCTTATTTCAACTGTGCCACCCCCGTTAAGCAGATAAGTCCCGTCGAATGTCACAGGACTACGAGAAGCACCAATGATCTCATTGACAACACTCTTGCCAGCGATATGGACAATAAAGTTGGAGTCTTTGCCGGCGACGGTGACGCTCCCTTGGATACGAATACGAGTCACTCGGGCAGGTATCTCAAAAACAGTGTCGCCTGTTCCTGACTTCGTAAACAAACCAGCTGTTGAGCCGCCGCCCGGGGTGCCTGGCTTGGATGTGCTTCCTCCTGACCCTGCCGCCTCAGCGCAATAAATTGCACTGCCAGAACATGTTCCCGGGTTACCTCCTCCTCCTCCACAGCCCAGTAAAAATATCGTTAAAAGAATGCAAGTCCAGAGAGATTTCTTCATATGATTTTCTGTAAATATATGAGTTTTTTGTAACTAAATTCCAAGCTCAGTTTACTTTTAAATTTGAAAAAATCACACAAAGTGTAGATTTTGGCGGCCCAGATCCCAGAACATCATCAGCACCGCAAAGCCCATCACCGCCGCGCCGCCCCAGCCAAACCAGGTGGTCTTGAAGCCCGAGGTGAAACTTCCCATGACCGACTTCTTGCTGGCCAGCAGCATCAGGCCGGCCATGATGGGAACGGCCACGACGCCGTTGATGACGGCACTCCAGTAGAGCGCCCTCATCGGGTCGATGGACGTAAAGTCCAGCCCGGTGCCGACCACGGTGGCGATGGCGATGATGGCGTAAAAGCGCCTGGCTTCATACCAGTGCCACTCCAGCCCTTCGGGCCAGCCAAACGCCCCGGCCACGGCATAGGCCGCCGAGGACGCCAGCACCGGCACGGCGAGCAGGCCGGTGGCGATGATGCCGCCGGCAAACAGGGCAAAGGCAAATTCACCGGCCAATGGGCGCAGCGCCTGCGCGGCCTGCGCGGCAGAAGTCACATCGCGAATGCCGGCCGCATACAGCACGGTGGCCCCCAGCACCATGATGAAAAAGGCGACGGCATTGGAGAAAAACATGCCGGTGTAGGTATCGCGCTTGACGCGCCGCAGATCGCGCCTTATTTCCGCTTCACTCCCCAGCCCTGTTCCCTTCAGGCGCAATTCTTCGACCTCCTGCGCAGCCTGCCAGAAGAACAGGTAGGGCGAAATCGTGGTGCCCAGCAGCGCCACAATCATCATCCAGTAGCCGGAAGTCCATTGCAGCTTGGGAATCACCAGGTCGTACAGCACCTTCCCCCAAGGCACCTGCACCATGAAAACGGCGATGACATAGGCGAACAGAAACAGCGTCAGCCACTTCAGGATGGGCGCGAGCTTGCGGTAGGGCACAAACACCTGGAGCAGCACCGTGATCACGCCAAACGCCACCGAATGAAAATGCTCGCCGCCGCCCACCACCAACTGCAGCGCCTCGCCCATGGCGGCAATATCGGCAGCGATATTGATGGTATTTGCGATCACCAGCAGCGCCACCATGGTCATCAAAAACCACTTCGGCGTGTGCTCGCGCAGGTTGGCCGCCACGCCCTTGCCGGTGACGCGGCCGATCCTGGCGCTGACCAGCTGGATGGCAATCATGAAGGGCAGCGACAGAAACACCGTCCAGACCAGCCCGGTGCCAAACTGCGCGCCCGCCTGCGTGTAGGTCGCAATGCCGGACGGGTCATCATCGGCAGCGCCAGTCACTACGCCTGGGCCGACATGGCGCAGGAAGGAAGGGATGCGTTTGAACATGGCCGGAAGCTTATCAGTACAAAATGGCATGAAGCCAAGGCTTGCACCGGGACGTGACAGGCCCGGCATTGGGCCGCATCGGGCCAATGATCTCGCCCAGCGAATCGCCCAGAGCCTGTGGCAGGGCTACCGGATGAGCCAGGAGGCAGACGGCCTGGCCCGTGAAACTGTCGGACCCGTCTCCTCCGCCCAGGACCTACAGAATCAATAGCGCCCTGAAGTCGTTGACATTGGTGTAGGTCGGCCCGCTGATGACCAGGTCGCCCAGCCGTTCAAAATAGCCATAGCCATCATTGCGGTCCAGGTACTGATCCAGCTTCATGCCGGCTGCCTGCGCCCGCTTGAGCGTATCGGGCGCAACATAAGCGCCGGCATTGTCCTCAACGCCGTCAATGCCGTCGGTATCGGCCGCCAGCGCATGCACGCCGCCCTGGCCCTGCAGGCCAAGGGCCAGTCCCATGCAGAACTCGCCGGCGCGTCCGCCGCGCCCCCGGGGCGTATCCGGCGCCTGCTTGCGGATGGTGACTGTCGTTTCGCCACCGCTCAGGATCACGCACGGCTTTTGAAACGGCTGGTCCTTGATCGCCACGGCGCGCGCCAGCGCGGCATGGACCTTGCCGACCTCGCGCGACTCGCCTTCCATCTCGTCGCTCAGGATGTAGGCATTCAGTCCGGCGGCGCGGGCGGCGTCGGCGGTGGCTTCCAGGCTTTGCTGCGGCGTGGCAATCATGTGGACTTCATGGCCATCAAACAGCGCATCGCCAGGCTTGGGCGTTTCCAGCGCGCCCTGCTCCAGCAGGCTCATGATGGCACCCGGCACCTTGATGCCGTAGCGCTGCAGAATCGCGACTGCTTCGGCGCAGCTGCTGGCGTCGGGCACGGTCGGGCCGCTGGCGATGATCGACGCGTCGTCGCCCGGCACGTCGCTGATGGTCAGCGTGACGACGCGCGCCGGTGCGCAGACTACAGCCAGGCGGCCGCCCTTGATGCGCGAGAGGTGCTTGCGCACGCAGTTCATCTCGCTGATGTTCGCTCCGCTGTTGAGCAGCGCCTTGTTGATGCCCTGCTTTTCCTCCAGGCTCAGGCCTTCGGCCGGCAAGGTCAGCAGCGACGAGCCGCCGCCCGAGATCAGGCACAGCACCAGGTCGTTTTCACTCAAGCCCTGGACCATCGCCAGGATGCGCTCGGCCGCCGCCTGTCCGGCTTCGTCGGGCACCGGGTGCGACGCTTCAACCACTTCGATGCGCTGCGGCAGGCCTTCGGGGCGCGGTGGAACATGGTGGTAGCGCGTCACGACGAGACCTTCGAGCGGGGCGTCCAGCGGCCAGAGCGCTTCGACCGCCTGCGCCATCGCGCCGCCCGCCTTGCCCGCACCGATCACGATGGTGCGGCCGCCGCTTTCAGGCGTGGGCGGCTTGGGCAGATAACGCGCGGTGTTCTCCAGCGGCAGCGCGCGCCTGACGGCGGCCTGGTAGAGATGCTCCAGGAATTCGCGCGGCTGCTTTGCCGGGTCG
>JBDSZF010000228.1:0-3556 GCA_039925285.1 Polaromonas sp. | reverse complement strand
TGGTCGCTACCGATGTGGCTGCCCGTGGTCTGGACGTTCCGACCATCACCCACGTCATCAACTACGGCCTGCCGATGAAAGCCGAAGACTATGTGCACCGCATTGGCCGTACCGGCCGTGCTGGCCGTGAAGGTCAGGCGATCACGATTGCCGAATTCCGCGACCGTCGCAAGATCCAGGATATCGAGCACTACACGCAGCAAAACCTCAAGCCCAGCGTGATTGCCGGACTGGAGCCGCAGCAGCGTTTTGCACCGACCTCCGAGCGCCCACGCGGCAATTTCGGTGGCGATCGCGGTGACCGTGGCGGCCGTAGCTTCGGCGGCGGTGGTGACCGTGGCGGCTTCGGCGGGCGCAAGCCAGCTGGTGGCGGCTTCGGCGGCAACCGTGACGACCGTGGCGGTTTCGGCGGCGGCAATGCCGGCAGCTTCGGTGGCAACCGCGATGCCGGCGCCTTCCAGGGCCGTCCTCCAGCGCCTCAAGGCAACAACTACGCTGACCGTTCCGGTTTTAATGACCGCAATGCACGCCGTCCGGATGACCGTGGCTTTGGTGGCGGCAACACCGGTTTTGCCCCCCGTGAAGACCGTGGCTTTGCGCCCCGCGAGGACCGCAACTTTGGCGGCGGCAACGAAGGTTTTGCGCCCCGTGGTGATTTCGCCAACCGCAAACCCGCATTCGCCAAGCCGGCCGGCAAGGTGTTTGTGCCCCGCGATGCAGCCAAAAAGCCGGGCGGCAAGTTCACCAAGCCTTTTCGCGACTGAGCGTGAATCAAGAGCGGCTGATCTTTTTTGATCAGCCCTCCAGCGAAAAAGCCGCTGCAATCCTCTCAAGGGTTGCAGCGGCTTTTTCCGTTGGGCGACCCGAACTCACATCATCAGGTCTTCGTTTGAATTCTTTCCGCCCAGCGTCACGCTGGCATCGCATTCAGGGTGCAATCAAGCAAAGGTGTGAAGTGAACGGGCTTTATCAGGACTTTCTACAATAAGCGATGTTCTCAGAAGTCGTTTCTCCATCCCCCCTGCTGCAAAATCTTAATCCCGAGCAGCTTGCTGCTGTGACATTGCCAGCCACCCATGCCCTGATTCTTGCGGGCGCCGGCTCTGGCAAGACCCGTGTGCTGACCACCCGCATTGCCTGGCTGCTGCAGACCGGCCAGGTGTCGCCCAGCGGTATTCTGGCGGTGACCTTCACCAACAAGGCTGCCAAGGAAATGCTGGTGCGCCTCTCCAGCATGCTGCCCATCAATGTGCGCGGCATGTGGATTGGCACTTTTCACGGCCTGTGCAACCGGTTTTTGCGGGCCCATTACCAGCTGGCCAACCTGCCGCAGGGCTTTCAGATTCTGGACACGCAGGACCAGCTGTCGGCCATCAAGCGGCTGTGCAAGCAGTTCAATGTCGATGACGAGCGCTTTCCGCCCAAGCAGCTGCAGTGGTTTATTGCCGCCTGCAAGGAGGACGGCCAGCGCGCCAAGGATGTGCCGGTGCGTGACGAGGAAGCCCGCAAGAAAGCAGATATTTACGCCCTGTACGAAGAGCAATGCCAGCGCGAAGGCGTGGTGGATTTTGGCGAACTGATGCTGCGCAGCTATGAGTTGCTGCGAGACAACCCGGCCGTGCGCGAACATTACCAGCGGCGCTTTCGCCATATCCTGATTGACGAATTTCAGGATACCAACAAGCTGCAATATGCCTGGATCAAGATGCTGGCAGGGCAGGGCGACGAGGCCATGCACAGCGTGCAGGGCATGCCGGGCGGCTCGGTGGTGGCGGTGGGCGATGATGACCAGAGCATTTACGCCTTTCGCGGCGCACGGGTGGGCAACATGGCCGATTTCGTGCGCGAGTTTAATGTCACGCATCAGATCAAGCTGGAGCGCAATTACCGCAGCTTCGGCAACATCCTGGATTCGGCCAATGAATTGATCAGCCACAACAGCCAGCGCCTGGGCAAAAACCTGAGCACCGAGGCCGGTCCCGGCGAGCCGGTGCGGGTCTATGAGTCCACCAGTGACTTTGCCGAGGCGCAGTGGTTTGTCGATGAGGTGAAGCAATTGGTGCGTGACGGTACCTCTGCCAAGGAAATTGCGCTGCTCTACCGCAGCAATGCGCAAAGCCGGGTGATGGAAAGCGCGCTGTTCAATGCCAGCATTCCTTACCGCGTTTATGGCGGCCTGCGTTTTTTCGAGCGGGCCGAAATCAAGCATGCGCTGGCCTATTTGCGCCTGCTGGAGAACCCGCACGACGACACCAGCTTCATGCGGGTGGTGAACTTTCCGCCGCGCGGCATCGGTGCCCGCAGCATCGAGCAGTTGCAGGACATCGCCCGGGCCTCGGGTTGCTCGCTGCATGATGGCGTGAGCGCTGTGCCGGGAAAGGCCGGCGCCAACCTGGGCGCCTTTGTCGCCAGGCTGGATGTGATGCGCGAACAGACGGCGGGCTGCACGCTGCGCGAAATCATTGAACGGGTGCTGCAGCAAAGCGGGCTTGAAGAGCACTACAAAACCGACAGGGAAGGCCAGGACCGGCTGGAGAATCTGGCCGAACTGGTCAATGCTGCCGAGTCTTTTGTGAGCCAGGAAGGCTTTGGCCGCGATGCCGTGGCGCTGCCGGTCGATGAGCTGGGTGTGCCGTTGACGCAATCGCCTGCCAGCCAGGGGCTGGACCCGTCCGCCCCCCTGCTCGACGAGGCTTCAGCCGAACTGCTGGCGCCCGACCTGGAGACCGGCGAAACGCTTTCGCCGCTGCTGGCCTTTTTGACGCATGCGGCGCTGGAGTCCGGCGACAACCAGGCGCAGGCCGGCCAGGATGCGGTGCAGCTCATGACGGTGCATTCATCCAAGGGGCTGGAGTTTGACTGCGTCTTCATCAGCGGGCTGGAAGATGGCATCTTTCCGCATGAAAACGCCTTGAGCGATGCCGGGGGCATCGAGGAAGAACGCCGGCTGATGTATGTGGCGATCACGCGGGCACGCAAGCGGCTCTACCTGAGCTATTCGCAGACGCGCATGCTGCACGGCCAGACGCGCTACAACCTCAAGAGCCGGTTTTTTGACGAACTGCCCGAGTCGGCGCTCAAGTGGATCACGCCGAAAAACAGGGGTTTTGCCTCCGGCCTGGGTTCTGGCTCGGGCAGCTGGGGCGGTGCCAGTAATTCAGGCGCTGCTAGCCCACGTGGGGGTTGGGCTGGAAGCGGATTTCATTCAAAATCCGGCAGTGCCGAACGCTTTGCCAGCCCGCCAGTGCCGGCGCAAAAGAGCGCGCCCTCACATGGGCTGAAAAGCGGCATGAATGTGTTTCACGCCAAGTTTGGCGAAGGCCGGGTGACGATGCTCGAAGGCAGCGGCGACGATGCGCGTGCGCAGATCAATTTCACCCGGCATGGCGTGAAATGGCTGGCGCTGAGCGTGGCCAGGCTGACGGTGATCTAGGAGCCTGTCGGGCTTAAGGTTAAAAACGTGTTCTTTGGGGGTGGCCAGGTCGAATTGGCGCGTAAACGCGCCAAAGTGGCTGCTATTGGCTCACCGCAGGCGAAGGACCGCCATGCGCTTCAA
>JBDSZF010000227.1:0-2973 GCA_039925285.1 Polaromonas sp. | reverse complement strand
TGGCGCAGTACCTCCCCTTCAACGACTGGAACGAGTTGTTCGACTTCATGCTCGAAGGCCTCAAGCCCGCGCCACGCAAGGCCAGCGCCCAGATCGATACGGGGTAGAGGCAAATTTGGAATTGCTGCTTTTCCAATGAGGTATGAGCCTGAGCGGCGGCCTGTATTTCCAGGCAGGAATGAGCCTGAAGCCGTCACGTCGCCCATGGCATGGCGCCGATCGGGCCAGGGAATCGATTCCACCAGACGCGAAATTAATTCCACCGTCGGCGCAGGCACGCCGTTGCGGGCCAGGGTTGTTGGCTTCATTTCAAGCGGCTTCTTTGGTTCAACATGGAAACCATTTCAAATGGTGCTTTTATAAGTTCTGCTCCCCCCAAAAAGCATGATTCGCATCCATTTGCCCGAGGCAGTAAAAGCCGCAGTAAATAGGCGAAACTGCCTACCAACAGACAGGCGCAGGCAACATCCATGCGGCATTCAACTGGGTGAAGTGCATCAGAAAGTTCCCATCCAAGGGAAATCCCTGATGCACTGTCTCTGCGCGCAAGTTATATTCGAACTCTTGCTGACGGGCCTTGCTGCTCGCAACGCGGGGAGTTGAGGAGACATTTAAAAATAGAAATACCGGACATGCCACAAGAGGGTTGTTCGACAAAAAGCGCTGGCAAGCCCAGCGCTTTTTTTTGCCTGTCCATTCCCACTCCACTGACCCAGCAAGGCTTTAGCCCTTAAGCGGCTGCCACAAAATGCTATGAACAAGATAGCAAACAGTCCCTAAAACGAATGCGACAATTGCGGCGATGGAATTGTTGCTTGTGTCTATCGGCTCGCTGCTGGCCGGTTTTGTGGACGCCATCGTCGGCGGTGGCGGCCTGATTCTGGTGCCGGCCCTGTTTGCGGTATTTCCCACCACCCATCCGGCGACGCTGTTTGGCATCAACAAGGGCGCTTCGGTCTGGGGCACGGCGGTGGCAACTACCCAATATGCCCGCCGGGTCCAGCTGCGCTGGTCGGCGCTGCTGCCGGCCGCAGTGGCTGGTTTTTGCGGTTCGCTGGCCGGCGCCTGGCTGGTCACCCTCATCGACCCGGGTTTTTTACGCAAGGCACTGCCGTTCGTGCTGCTGGCGGTGCTGGCCTATACGCTGGTCAAAAAAGAGCTGGGCCGTCACCACCTACCGCGCTTTAAAGGACATGCCGAAACGGCAGCGGCCTGCTGCATCGGCCTCGTGCTGGGGTTTTACGACGGTTTTTTCGGCCCCGGCACGGGCAGTTTTCTGGTCTTTTTGTTTGTGCGCTGGCTCGGCTACGACTTTTTAAATGCCTCGGCGTCGGCCAAGCTGCTCAATACCGCGACCAATCTGGCGGCCCTTAGCCTGTTTGCTTACAAGGGGCATGTCTGGTGGCATTTCGCACTCACCATGGCAGTCGCCAACGTGGCGGGCAGCCTGCTGGGCACACGTTTGGCACTCAAGCATGGCGCGGGCTTTGTCCGGCTGGTGTTTATCGGCGTGGTCAGTGCGCTGATCCTGAAAACCGGCTTTGACGCTTTCCTGAAATAGCCGGGAACGGGAAAGGCAGCCTGGTTAATCCAGGTTGACGCCGAGCGGACTGGCCGCCGGTATCAGCTTGCGAGCCGCTTCAGCGGGCACGGCCGCTTTGGCTTCCTTGACTTCCCTGGCTGATTGGGCGACTTTGGCTTTTGGGTTGACGGCCACCGCCTCGACCTTGGGCCTGGCCGGCCCGCCCGACGTGATGCCTGCGGCCAGCAGCGCATTCATCTCGGACGCCAGGCGTGGCTTGCCAATCGGCGCGGCGGCCCGCCCCGCCTGCACCGCGAGCATGTCTTCTTCGCTCGGGTACTGGCCCAGCAGCACGTAATCAAACACCCGGCGGGCAATCGGCGCGGCCACGCCCGCGCCCCAGCCGGCGTTTTCAACAATCACGGCCAATGCAATCTTCGGGTCATCGGCCGGCGCAAACGCCATGTACACCGCATGGTCGCGCTGGTGCTCTTCCATCCGGGCCTTGTTGTACTTGTCTTTCTTGCCTATGGTGACGGCCTGGGCCGTGCCGGTCTTGCCGCCGGACAGATACTGGGCCCCGGCAAACACCTTGGTCGAAGTGCCTCCCTGCGTCACGCCGACCAGGGCCTTGCGGATGATGGCCACATTCTCGGGCTTGTAGCCCAGATCGACCGGCGGGTCGGCGGGCAGCGGGTGCAAGGCGCGCGTCACCGTGTCCTGCGTGCCCATCACCAGGCGGGGCTTGTGCTTGAGGCCGTTATTGGCCAGCGTCGCCGTGGCCTGCGCCAGCTGCAGCATGGTGAAGCTGTTGTAGCCCTGGCCAATGCCCAGCGAGATGGTTTCGCCGGCAAACCATTTCTGCTGCTCGGGCCGCTTGAAATAGCTGCGTTTCCAGGCCTGGTTGGGCAGCACGCCGCGCACTTCGCCATTGATGTCGATGCCGGTGCTCTGGCCAAAACCCAGCGGCGCCATGAAGTCGTGGATCGCCTCCACCCCCATTTCATTGGCCAGCGAATAAAAATACACATTGCTCGACTCGACAATCGCGCGGTTCATGTCCATGGCGCCGCCGCGCTCGTTTTCCGGGCTGCCAAAGCGGTGGCCGCCGAACATGTAGAAGCCCGGATCGTGGATGATGGCCGCGGCCGAGCGCTTGCCGGTCTGCAGCGCGGCCATGGCCATGAAAGGCTTGTAGGTCGAACCCGGCGGGTAGGTGCCGCGCAGTGCCCGGTTGAGCAGCGGCTTGTCGATGGACTCATTGAGCGCCTGCCAGCTTTCCTGGTCAATGCCGCCGACAAACAGGTTGGGGTCAAAAGTCGGCTTGCTCACAAAGGCCAGCACCTCGCCGGTTTTCGGGTCCAGCGCCACCAGGGCGCCGCGCCGCGAACCAAACATGTCCTCGACCAGTTTTTGCAGGCCGATGTCCAGCGACAGCATCACGGTATTGC
>JBDSZF010000226.1:0-3341 GCA_039925285.1 Polaromonas sp. | reverse complement strand
ACGTCGCATTTGACGAAAGCTGCGTTGGCATCGCCGAGTTCCCTGGCAATGGCTTCGCCTTTTTCAGCCTGCATGTCGGCAATCACGACCTTGCCGCCGTTGGCGACCAGCATGCGCGCCGTGCCTTCACCCAGACCTGATGCGCCACCGGTGACGATAAATACTTTGCCTGCGATGTCCATGGGGTTGTTCCTTGATTTAAAAGTTTGGAAAGATTGAAAAACGCGGTGAACGCTGACGCTAATATTGACGTTAACGTAAACGTCAATTATGGCCTATGAAAAAGCCCGGCCATCTTTCAATGACCGGGCTTTCATGCAATCGCTGCAGCTTGTTTGATTACTTGTAGCCCACGCGGTCCAGCATCTGCTGGACCTTGATCTGGTTGTAGCCGATGGTGCTGACGGGAATGCTTTCCGACTTGAAGCTGCCGCCCGTCATGGCCTGCAGGGCCGGGTTGCTGACCTTCACGCTGGGCACGGCAGGCCATTCGTTGTTGCCGTTGGCAAAATAGTTTTGCGCCTCCGGGCTGGCCAGGTATTCCATGAACTTGACCGCATTGGCCGTATTCTTGGCGTTTTTGGCGACCGCTGCGCCGGCAATATTGACGTGTGTTCCCCAGCTTTCCTGGTTGGGGAACACCACGCCGACGCGCTCAGCCAGCAGTTTGTCTTCGGGCGCGCTGGAGCGCATGATGCGCGCCAGGTAATACGAGTTGGTCAGCGCCACGCCACACTCGCCGCTGGCCACTGCCTTGATCTGGTCGGTGTCGCCGCCTTTCGGGTCGCGCGCCATGTTGGCGACCAGGCCCTTGAGCCACTGCTCGGTTTTGGCCTCGCCCAGGTGTTCGGTCACGGCGGAAAACAGCGACAGGTTGTAGGGGTGTGCGCCCGAACGTGTGCACAGCAGACCCTTGTTCTTGGGATCAGCCAGTTCTTCGTAAGTGTCAACATCGGTCTTCTTGACCTTCATCTTGTCATACACCACGATGCGGGCGCGGGTGGAAAAACCAAACCAGGTCGTGCCTTCAGCGTTTTCCCTGGCGCGCAGATTGACCGGAATGGCGGCCTGGAGCATAGGCGACTTGATCGGCTTGAACAGGCCGTCCACATCGCCTTTCCAGAGCCGGGCGGCGTCAACAAGCAAAATCACGTCAGCTGGAGACGCTGCGCCTTCAGCTTTGAGACGGGCCAGAATACCCGCATCGTCTGCGTCCACCCGGTTCACCTTGATGCCGGTGGCCTTGGTGAAGTTGCTGTACAAGGCCTCGTCGGTCTGGTAGTGACGGGCAGAATACAGGTTGACGACCTGTTCCTGGGCGCTTGCGCTACCCGCAGCACCGAAAAGGGTGGCGGCGGCAAGTGCAAGACCGGTCAATATCGGCGCTCTTTTGATCATGTTGAAAAATCCTGAAAGCTTGAAAGTTAATGAGTTTAATGCAAATGCGAATTAGTCGCAATATCTTTGCGGTGAAAAAATACGCGCTGAACCCGAAGACCGGTGCGTCCGCCTGCAAGCCGCTAGTGGGGTGGCTGGGGAAACTGGTTTTGCCTGCGTTGCTGGTTGCGGGCTGTACCTCGACGCCTGTTGCCCCCGTCAGGCCGCCCGTGGCCGGCGATGCAGCGCCTGCCGTCATCAAGAAACCGCTGAAAATCGGCCTGGCGCTGGGAGGCGGCGCGGCACGCGGTTTTGCCCATGTCGGCGTGATTGCCGTGCTCGAGGAAGCCGGGCTCAGGCCGCAGGTCGTGGTCGGAACATCGGCCGGCAGTCTGGTGGCGGCGATCTACGCCACCGGAAAAAACAGCGCCCAATTGCAGCAGACGGCTCTGGGTATGGAAGAGGTCGCGATCACAGACTGGATGCTGCCGATTATTGGCAAGGGTGTTTTTCGGGGTGATGCACTGGGCCGCTATGTCAATCAACTGGTGAGCGGCCGCCTGATAGAGAACATGGCGATTCCGCTCGGTATCGTGGCGACTGACCTCAACAGCGGCAAGGCGGTGCTGTTTCGCAGCGGCGACACCGGCACGGCGGTGCGGGCATCGAGCGCGGTGCCGGCGGTGTTTGTGCCGGTCAGGATCAGTGGGCACGACTATGTCGATGGCGGCCTGGTGTCGCCGGTACCGGTGCGATTTGCACGGCAGATGGGCGCCGACGTGGTGATTGCCGTGGACATTTCGAGTCCGCCCGAGGGCAACCCGGCCGGCGATACGCTGCAAATTTTGCTGCAGACTTTTGCCATCATGGGGAAAAGCATCAACCAGTACGAGCTCAAGGAGGCCGATGTGGTGGTGCGGCCTTCGCTCACGGGCTTGAAGAGCGCCGATTTTTCGGCCCGTAAACTGGCCATCGACTCGGGTCGGGCGGCCATGCTGGCGGCGCTTCCTGCGCTCAAGGCCAGACTGGCGGCTGGCACGGCCGTGAATCCCTGAATGTCGGTCTTGGGTGTGATTGAGCAAAAAAAAGCCCAATCGCGAGATTGGGCTTGAACGGAACCCGGGAAACTGGGTTTCTGCAAGGAACCGAGGAGACAACTGCTTGAAAACCGGTTTGTTAAAACCGATTTTCGGAGACCGGCTCCTGAATCTCCTGGTGCGCAAGGCACCAGGAGATTCATGGGTTTATTAACGCTTTTTGCTAACGTTCTTGGTCGCGTTCACAGCGGAATCGGAAACGTTCTTGAAGTTGGTTTCGGCCATTTCGCTAGCTTGACTGACAGCTTTTTGCACTGATTCGAATGCCGTGTTGGCAGCGGTCATGGCGCTTTTCATCATGGTCACTGCGGCTTCGGAACCGGCAGGTGCATTTTGGGTGGCGCTTTCAACCAGCTCGGCAAATTTCTTTTGGGCTTCAGCCGTCTGGCCTTCAAACGTCTTGCTCATTTCAGCGCCGGCAGATTGGGCGATGTCATAGAGGTGACGGCTGTAAGCAGCGGTCTTTTCAGCCAGTGGCTGGACCATGCTGGCTTGCAGGGCCAACAGTTCCTGTGCGTCTTTGACGTTCAGGACGGCTTGTGCATTGTTGGCGGACTCGGCCAGCGCAGCTTTGGTGGCTTGCACATTCAGTTCGACCAGCTTTTCAACGCCTTCAAAGGCTTTCTGGGTCAAACCAAACAGGGTTTCGATGTTGGCTTTGTGTGAGGCCATGAGTTGTTCAGCAGTCAGCATAAGTAATCTCCAGATATGTCGTTACGGTTGATAGTTGCCTTGCGCTGAATTGCTGCACTGCAACATAAACCCGATTATAGGAGAAACCCGCGATATTGCAATCATTTTTTGTTGCAACGCAACAAGCTAGATGCGTTACCCTGATTTTGAAAATTTCATTTCAGGATTAAATAC
>JBDSZF010000225.1:0-5458 GCA_039925285.1 Polaromonas sp. | reverse complement strand
CGCCGACCGAAGACAGCGTGCGCCGCGCCATGGCGATCCAGCTCATCATCAACCGCGAATGGGGTCTGGCCAAGAACGAAAACCCGTCACAGGGCGCCTTCATCATCGAGGAGCTGACCGAACTGGTCGAGGAAGCCGTGCTGACCGAGTTCCAGAACATCGCCGACCGCGGCGGCGTGCTCGGCGCCATGGAAACCGGCTACCAGCGCGGCCGCATCCAGGACGAGTCGATGCACTATGAAATGCTCAAGCACACCGGCGAGCTGCCCATCATCGGCGTCAACACCTTCCGCAACCCGCACGGCGACGCGGTGCATGACAAGCTCGAACTGGCGCGTTCGACCGACGAGGAAAAGCAGAGCCAGCTGACCCGGCTGCAAGACTTCCACGCCCGCCATGCGAGCGAAGCGCCAACGCAGCTCAAGCGGCTGCAGCAGGCGGTGATCGAGAACCAGAACGTGTTCGCGGTGCTGATGGATGCGGTACGGGTCTGCTCGCTCGGGCAGATCACCAATGCGCTGTTTGAAGTGGGCGGGCAGTACCGGCGCAATATGTGAGCCGATGGCGGTGGCACATGCTGCCACTTCTATGCCTGTTGTTGGCGCTCCTCAATACCGGTCGAAGCATCGTTGCACGGCGCGGTAATCACCCGTCTTGCCCAGCGCCAGCATCAAAAGCATGCGCGCTTTCTGCGGATTGAGCGAATTTGCTGACACCAGGCCGAGCAATTCGTCGTCGCCCGAAGCGCTCACGACGCCCTGCCCCACGCGACTCGACCTCACGAACATCACGCCCTGCCGTCTCGCCAGTTCAGCGCCTGTTCGGGCGGATGGCGACAGGCTGCCATTGCCGGTCGCGGCGAGCACGATGCCCTTTGCTCCGGCCTCGATGGCGGCCCGATAAAGATGCACACCGGCGCCTTGATGGTCGTAGACGATATCGACTTGCGGCAGTTCACCGATTCCAGCCAGGCAGAACTCGGTGTCAAGCGTATGCAGCCGTGTCGGCGCATTGAAAAAATGCACCGCACCGCCGGCGATCTGGCCCAGGCTTCCCTGCTCGCATGAGCGGAAGGCATCCACGGCCGTGGTATCGGTTTTGGTGGCATGGCGCGCGGCCATGATTCGCTCATTGAGCATGACTAGCACGCCCTTGCCGTGGGCGTCGGGACAGGTCGCCAGCCGGAATGCGCTGTGCAGGTTGAGGGGTCCGTCGGCGCTCAGTGCCGTGGCCGGCCGCATGGCGCCGACAATCACGATGGGTTTGCTGCTTTTGAGCGTCAGGTTCAGAAAATACGCGGTTTCTTCCAGCGTATCCGTGCCGTGCGTCAGCACCACGCCATCGACATCGGACTCTTGCAGCACGGCCTGAACACGCCTTGCGATCATCAGCAGGACGGTATTGTCAATGGCGTGGCTGTCGATATTGACAATCTGCTCGCACCGGATGCTGGCCAATTCCCGCACCTGGGGAACGGCGGCCAGCACGGCGTCGATCGTGGCGGTCACCGAATAGTCGTGCAGCTGCGTTGCAGCGGCCGCCGATGAGGCAATCGTGCCGCCCGTGCCCAACAGCACAATCCGTGGTCGCTGGCCTTGCGTCGCCGCTACGGCTTCGTTGCCGGGTGCAGCCGTGCGGAAACCGGATTGGTCGCAAAATTTATGCATCAGCTTGCGCTTTCTTTCAGCGGCGGGGAGGTCTGGCTTGCCATGCTTCAGTGCTGCAATATTTTGGACAGAAATTCCCTGGCACGCGGCGACAGGGCCTCCGGGTGGGCGAAAAATGCCTCCTTGCGGCAGTCCTCGACGATTTTGCCTGCATCCATGAAGATGACCCGGTCGCTGACTTTTTTGGCAAAACCCATCTCATGCGTGACGCACATCATGGTCATGCCCTCGTTGGCGAGCTTGACCATCACGTCGAGCACTTCACCCACCATCTCCGGGTCAAGCGCTGAAGTGGGCTCGTCAAACAGCATGATGATGGGGTCCATGCTGAGCGCGCGGGCAATCGCCACGCGCTGCTGCTGCCCGCCTGAGAGTTGGCCCGGAAACTTGTCCTTGTGCGCCATCAGGCCGACACGTTCAAGCATTTTCAAGCCACGGGTCTTGGCCTCGGCAGCATTGCGATTGAGCACCTTGACCTGGGCAAGCGTCAGGTTGTCAGTCACCGAAAGATGCGGAAACAGCTCGAAATGCTGAAACACCATGCCGACCCTGGCGCGCAACCGGGGCAAGTCAGTCTTCGGGCTGGACAGCGAGACGCCATCCACCACGATATCGCCTTTCTGATAGGCTTCGAGCGCATTCACGGTCTTGATGAGCGTGCTTTTACCCGAGCCCGACGGACCGCAAACGACGACGACCTCGCCTTTTTTGATGCTCGTCGTACAGTCGGTCAGCACTTGAAAGCCGCCGTACCACTTGGAGACGTTCTGGATCTGGATCATGGCGAATCTCACTCAAGAATGAAGGGAACCCGATGGCGGGCGCAAGCCTGGTGTCAGGCTCATTTGTCAAAGTAGCCCGCTTTGATCGTCGAACCGATCAGGTTGACGATCAGCCGTCCCGCGGTGACGCAGGTCAGCTTGCTGGCGTTGTCCTTGGCGGGCTGGATTTCAACGATGTCCATGCCGACCACCCGGCCTTTTTTCACCAATCCGTGAATCAGCTTGCGCGCCTGCACGAAAGTAACGCCGCCTGGCGCAGGGCCGTCGACGGCCGGCATGATCGTGGGATCGAGGCCGTCAGCGTCTATGGTGAGGTAGTAGTTGCCACCATCGGGAATGCGCGCGAGCACGGCATCCATGCCGACGTCATGCAACTCGTAGGCCGTGACCAGTTCGGCGCCATAGCGCTTGGCGGTTTCGAAATCTTCAGGTCGGCCACTGCCTTGCGCGCGCAGGCCGATCTGCACGATTTTGACCACATGCGTCATTTCGGATGCGCGGCGAATGGGGCTGGACAGGCCGTCCTTGATGCCATTGACTTCGTCGCGCCAGTCAAGGTGGGCATCGATATGCACCAGCGTGATCGGGCCCACATCACTGAAGGCGCGCAGCACCGGCGTCGTGATGCCGTGATCGCCGCCGAGCACGATGGGCAGGCCGCCGCCCTTGAGGATTTGCCGTATGGCCAGCTCGATGCGGCGATAGTGATCGCCGGGTTTGGCCATGTCGGGAAGCACGTCGCCGCAATCGACAAAGCGGATATCGGTGCGCCCCTGGAGCAATGGCCCATCAATGTCGAAGTCATAGTGGCTTGGTGCGCGCACGATGCGATCGGTCACATCGCGAATCGCCTGCGGCGCATTGGTCTGGTCGTTGGTGAAGGATTTGGGGCCATAAGCCGCGCCAAACGGCATGCCGATCACGGCGATGTCAGCCTTCAGGTTTTCCAGGTCGGTCACCAGCTCCGAATAAAGCAGTGTGGCGTGTCCCGTGCGTGGGGCAACAGTCAGTTGTTCCATGAAAATCTCCAGTCTGTAAATAGGTTGAAAAAAACAGTTAACGGTGGCTCCAGCGCCTAACCCGCTTTTCCATGCCCTGGCTAAGGATGTCAACGAGCACGCTGACGCCCCAATAGATCAGCGCCGTGGTGCCGAGAACCTCAAGATAGGCAAAGGTGTCGGCCGTCATCAGATTGCTTTGGTAGGTCAGCTCTGGCAGGCTCATGACCGAGAACACGGCCGAGTCCTTGAACATCATGATCGTGAGGCTCGTGGTGGGCGGTATGAGAAAGCCGAAAATCTGCGGCACCACCACGTGGCGCTGGACCTGCCAGCCCCGCATCCCCAGGGACAGCGCTGCGCGCACCTGCCCCTTCGCCACGCTGCGAAAGGCCGCACGCAAAATTTCACAGAAATAGCCACCGGTGTAGAACGCGGTGACACCGACCGCGATGGTGGACGCGGAAACCAGCAGTCCCAGTTTTGGCAAACCAAAGAAACACAGGTAGACCAGAATCAGGAAGGGAATGTTGCGCACCAGCTCGACATAGCCATGCGCCAGCGCACGCAGCGGCCAGCGCCGCGCGTCAGCCATGTAGGCGGCGACCGTGCCCGCCAGAATGCCCAGCGGAATGCCGATGGCACTCACCGACAGGCTGACCTTCAGGCCCTGCAGCAATGCGGGCAGCGCGTGCTCGACGACGGTGAAATCAATGAACATTGGGCAGCAACCTTGCAAAGCGGCGGTCAATGCGTCTCGATATCGTCGAGGCGCACCACAGAATGACGAAATAAACCAGTGCGGTCGCGCTGAATACCTGCAGCGGCAAATCGCTCTGCAGCGTCGCGTTGCGCGCCACGGTGGCCAGCTCATTGACAGCGATGATCGAAAGCAGCGATGACGCCTTGAGCAGCACCGTGTACTCATTGGTCAGCGGCGGCACCGCGCGATGGAACATTTGCGGCAGCAGGACGTAACGCCAGAGCTGCCACGGCCTCATGCCCAGGGCGTGCGCCGCCGCGGTCTGGCCCCCGGGAATGGTCGAGAGCGCCCCGCGCAGTATTTCGCTGATATACGCCGCCGTATTGAGCGCCAGCGCCAGAATGCCTGCCGCGACCGGCGATATCTGGATACCGATCAGGGATGGCAGCACGTAGTAGGCGATCAACAGCTGGATCAAAAGAGGCGTGCCGCGCATCGCGCTGACATAGACGATGACCAGGGCGCGCGCCACCGGACCACCGCTGGCCCGCAGCACCAGCAAGAACACCCCGAGGGCCAGGCCGAACACAAAGCCCAGGCTGCTGGTGTAGAAGGTAATGCCGGCGCCCTGCAGCACGCCATCAAAAAACGGCTTGAGCGCGCCGTCGGCCGTCAACCACTCGAACATGCCGAATGCCCCGCTCAGAGCGCGCCCTTGGGCAGGTAGCCCGAGGCAGGCAGGTTCAGAACTTCCCCGAACCATTTTTTCTGCAGCGTAGCCAGCTTG
The DNA here is from genome assembly GCA_039925285.1 of Polaromonas sp. Classification (GTDB taxonomy): domain Bacteria; phylum Pseudomonadota; class Gammaproteobacteria; order Burkholderiales; family Burkholderiaceae_C; genus Polaromonas. The sequence continues at coordinate 521 of JBDSZF010000225.1, read as the reverse complement.
CCGCTCACACGCATTTCTTCCAGCGTCTGGTTGATGAAGCTGCGTATTTCAGGGTCCTGCGGGTGCGTGACCCAGGCGAGCAGACGCGGCTCTCCAACCTCTCCAATCGCCTTGAAGGCGCCCGGCTGGCGGCGCATCTGGACCGACAAAACGTTCGAGGGAATCACACCGATGTCCAGCGTCCCGTTGCTCAGCGCCATGCTGACATCCGGATAGGTCTGAAACAGCTTGAGTTCGGTAAACCCTTTGCCGGATTTGGCCTTCATCTGACGCTCGAACTCCTGAACCATGGGCTGTGCCAGCGACCCCATCTGGGTTCCAACTGTCTTGCCAACCGAGTCTTCCGGCTTGCTGATTGCCTTGTTCGTGCCATTGATGACGAACATGGAGTGCACAACACCCACCGGGCGGGTGAAAGCGAAGCGCTTGGCGCGCTCTTCCGTGATGCCGACACTGGTGGCGACAAAGTCAAACTTGTGCGCCATCAGACCCGGCAACAGGCCCTGGAAGGGCAGGTTCAG
>JBDSZF010000224.1:0-4629 GCA_039925285.1 Polaromonas sp. | reverse complement strand
ACGATTCCCGAGGAGCGCGGCAGCTTCCGGCATTTTTGCGAACTGCTTGAAAAACTGCCGGGCGGGCCGCGCAGCGTGACCGAGTTCAACTACCGCATCAACGACCAGGCGATGGCCCATGTGTTTGTCGGCCTGACCACCTCGACCAAAGGCGAGAGCAGCAAGATTGCCGCGCACTTCAACCGCCACGGCTGCAAGGCGCTTGACCTGACCCATGACGAGCTGGCCAAGGAACATATCCGCCACATGGTGGGCGGGCACAGTGTGCTGTCGAAAGACGAGCGCGTTCTGCGCTTCGTGTTTCCCGAGCGGCCGGGCGCGCTGCTGAAGTTTTTGTCGAGCATGCGGCCAGGCTGGAACATCTCGCTGTTCCATTACCGCAACCAGGGCGCCGACTACGGACGCATCCTGGTCGGCCTGCAGGTGCCCAAGGCTGACAACAAGGCCTTCAAGGAATTCCTGGACACGCTCGGCTACCCTCATGTGGAAGAAACCGACAACCCGGTGTACCGGCTGTTTCTGCAGAGCTGAAAACGCTCATGAACTTGCCCGAACTGAAACCCGACACCTCGGTGTGCCCGCGCTGTGGCGCGGGCCTGCGTTGCGGCATGGTGCGCCACGCCGGGCCGCCCCAAGCAAGCACAGCCCCTTCGGGGGGCAGCGCAGTACGCGAAGCGACAAGCGTGGGGGCGCGCACAACAACGGGTGATGCCGAATGCTGGTGCGTGCAATTGCCGCAGGTGATGCCTGTCCCCCACCCTAACCCTCCCCCAGCGGGGGAGGTAACCGAGCCGGCTGCAGCAGCCGCCTGCTTTTGTCCCGCCTGCCTGAAACAGATCATCGATGAACGACAAAACAAACTTTCACCTGCCCCCGATTGACTCCACCACCGACGCCGCGCTAACGGCCCGGCTGCGGAGCAAGATTGACCACAAGACCAAGCCGCTGGGCGCGCTGGGCCTGCTCGAAGGCCTGGCGCTGCAGCTGGGCCTGATCCAGCGCAGCGAGTCGCCTTCGCTGCACGGCCCGCAGATGGTGGTGTTTGCGGCTGACCACGGCATTGCGGCGGAAGGCGTGTCGGCCTACCCGCAGGCCGTGACGGTGCAGATGGTCGGCAACATGCTGGCCGGCGGCGCGGCCATCAATGTATTTGCCCGCCAGCACGGCTTTGCGCTGCGGGTGGTCGATGCCGGTGTGGCGGCGGACCTGCCAGCGCACCCGCAACTGCTGGCGCGCAAGATCGGCTACGGCACGAAAAACATCGCCACCACACCCGCCATGTCGCGGGCCGAGGCCGAAGCGGCGCTCACGGCGGGCATGCAGCTCATGCAGGCCCTGCCGGGCAATGTGGTGGCTTTTGGCGAAATGGGTATTGCCAACACCTCGCCCGCCGCGCTGCTGCTGGCACGGCTGGCGGGCGCGAGCATTCTGGAGGCCACGGGACGCGGCACCGGCCTGGATGACCGGCAACTGCGGCACAAGCAGGGCGTTCTCAAGCGCGCCCTGGACCGCCATCCAGCCACCGAACCGCTCGATGTCGTGGGCGAACTGGCGGCCCTGGGCGGCTTTGAAATTGCCATGATGACGGGCGCCATGCTGCAGGCGGCCAGCGAACGGCGCGTTGTGCTGGTCGATGGCTTCATTGCCGGCGCGGCCGCGCTGGTGGCCCAGGCGCTGGCGCCGGCCGTGCACGATTACCTGGTGTTTTGCCACCGTTCGGCCGAAGTGGGCCACAGTTTGCTGCTGGCGCACCTGAAAGCCAAGCCCTTGCTGGCGCTCGACCTGCGGCTGGGCGAAGGCACGGGCGCGCTGCTGGCCTGGCCGCTGGTGCAGTCGGCGACGAACTTCCTCAATGAAATGGCGAGTTTCGAGTCGGCCGGCGTGAGCGAAAAATAATGCGCCCCATGCCTGCACAACACAGACACCGATGATGCAATACGTTCGCGAATACCTGCTCGCCGTCCAGTTCTTTACCCGCATCCCCATCACCGGCCGGCTGGCGGGCTGGGTGGGTTACAGCCCCGAAATGCTGCGCACCAGCGCCGCCCACTTTCCGGGCATTGGCGTGGTGGTGGGCGGCGTGGCGGCGGCGGTCTTTGCGCTGCTGCAGACACTGCTGCCAGACACCACGTTCACGCCGCTGGTGGCGGCCGCGTTTTCCACCGTCGCCACGGTATGGATCACGGGTGGCTTTCATGAAGACGGCCTGGCCGATGTGGCCGACGGCCTGGGCGGCAGTTATGACCGGGAGCGCGCGCTGGAGATCATGAAAGACTCGCGCGTCGGCGCATTTGGTGCGATGGCGCTGGTGCTGGCGCTGCTGTGCAAGGTGGCGCTGCTGGCGCTGCTGGGCTCCGTCGAGCTTATTCCCGCTGCGGGAAAGGCGCCCAGCGCCTGGTATGTGTGCGCTGCCCTGTGGACCGGCCATATCGTGTCGCGCGGGCTGCCGCTGGTGATGATCAAGCTGCTGCCGCATGTGGGCGACACGGCCAGCTCCAGATCCAAGCCGCTGGCCGACCAGATATCGACTGGCGGGCTGCTGGTTGCTTTTTTATGGTGTTTTATTTCCTTGGCGCTTGCCAGCCTTGCGCTGGACGCTATTAATTTAGTAGTAGCTTGCGGTTTTTCGGTGCTGGCGCTGCTGTGGCTGCTGCGTTTCTTCAGGCGCCGGCTGCAGGGCTTCACCGGCGACTGCCTGGGGACCACGCAGCAGGTCTGCGAAATCGCTTTTTACCTCGGGCTGGCCCTCAGCCTCTGATCTCGGTCTTCCCCATGAAACTCTGGCTGGTCCGCCATGCACAGCCTCTGGTTGACGCCGGCATTTGCTATGGCCGGCTCGATCTGGCAGCGCACGCTGGCGCCACCGCTCAATGCGCCCGGGCGCTGGCCGCGCAGCTTCCCCCGGGCATCCGCGTCATCAGCTCGCCGCTACAAAGATGTGAGCAGCTTGCGCATTCCCTGCATGCGCTGCGGCCCGATTTGACCTGCGAAATCGATGAACGCCTGCAGGAAATGGATTTTGGCCACTGGGAAGGCCGGGCCTGGCAAGCCATTGACCGGGACGAGCTGCAAGCGTGGACGACGGATTTTGCGACCTACGCCGTCGGCCATGACGGCGAGAGCGTCACCGCGTTCATGGCCCGCGTTGGCCTGGCGTTTGATGCACTTAAGGCCACGAACACGCTGTGGATCACGCACGCAGGCGTGATCCGCGCAGCGGAACTGCTCGCTCAAGGCCTGCGCCATATCGAACGGGCCGACCAGTGGCCGCTGGAGGCGCCCAAATATGGACAATGGCGAACACTGGACTTGCCAATCGGCCAAGCCCCCGGGAAACGCTAACTGGAGCAAGGCATGGCAGTCAATCTCGAAGGACAGCTCGTGGTGGCGATTTCCTCGCGCGCCCTGTTTGACTTTGAAGAAGAGAATCTGGTTTTTGAAGCGGCTCTGGCACAAGACCCCGGGCAGGGCTCCCGAAAGGACAGCGCTTACATGCAGCTCCAGCTGGAGCGGCTCGATGTGCCGGCCAAGCCGGGCGTGGCGTTTTCGCTGGTCAAGAAACTGCTGGCCTTCAACACGGACGTCAAGCGGGTGGAGGTCGTCATGCTGTCGCGCAACGATCCGGTGTCCGGACTGCGGGTGTTTCGCTCCGCCGACGTCAACAAGCTCAAGCTGGAGCGCGGCGTCTTCACCAAGGGCCGCGCGCCCTACAACTACCTGCGCGCCCTGCAGGCCAATCTTTTCCTGTCAGCCAACCCGGAGGACGTGCGCGCAGCACTGGACGCGGGCTTTGCCGCAGCCACTGTCGCCACGCACTCGACGCACGCCAAAAACACCTATACCAACGAGGTTCGCATCGCGTTTGACGGCGACGCGGTGCTGTTCTCCGACCAGGCCGAACGGGTGTTCCAGCGTGACGGCCTGGACGCCTTTCAAAAGCATGAGCGCAAGCGCGCGACCAAACCCCTGCCCCCCGGCCCCTTCATGCCGCTGCTCAAGGCACTGCACCGGCTGCAGCAGGAAGGCACACCGCAAATGCGCATTCGCACCGCGCTGGTCACCGCGCGCGGCGCGAAGGCGGCGGACCGTGCCATCCGCACACTGATGGACTGGAACATCGGGGTCGATGAAGCGATGTTCCTCGGCGGTCTGGCCAAGGGCGAGTTCCTGCGCGAATTCGAACCCGATTTTTTCTTTGACGACCAGACCGGCCATGTCAACTCTGCGGCGCAGCATGTGCCGGCCGGCCATGTGGCCAGCGGCGTGTCGAACCCGCTGTTGTGAATTTTTCCAGAGAACCCTGACTGATGAACCTGCTTTCACGCATCGCCCAAAAACTCCGCGACTTCAATCATTTCAGGAGCCGCGTCTGGGCCTTGTCGGCGCCCTACTTCCGCTCGGAAGACAAATGGAAGGCGCGCGGCCTGTTGCTGGCCATCGTGCTGCTGAACCTGGGCGCGGTCTACATGCTGGTGCTGCTCAATGAATGGAACCGGGTGTTTTACGACGCGCTGCAAAACAAGGACGCGGCGGTGTTCTGGACGCAGCTGGCGCGCTTCACCTACCTGGCGTTTGCCTTCATCATCATCGCGGTGTACCGCTTTTACCTGACGCAGCTGCTCGAAGTGC
>JBDSZF010000223.1:0-8056 GCA_039925285.1 Polaromonas sp. | reverse complement strand
CACGAACTCGCAGCGCAGGCGGTGGGCCGCTCGCGCAGCGCAGCGTCCAACCTGCTGCGCCTGCTGAACCTGGCCGACCCGGTGCAGACCATGCTGATGGCTGGCGACCTGGACATGGGCCATGCACGGGCGCTGCTGGCGCTGGACCGGGCAACGCAAATCACCGCGGCCAACCAGATAAGCGCCCGCAGTCTGTCGGTGCGCGAAGCTGAAAGCCTGGTCAAAAAACTCAGTGCCGAGTTCTTGCTGAAACCCCATAAAGTCGCCTCTGAAAAGCCGCGCGACACTCGGCGCATTGAGGAAGAACTGGCCGACCTGCTGATGGCCGAAGTGGAAGTTCGCGTCAAAAAACAGGTCAAGCGCAACGGCCGGCGGGAGGACATGGGCGAGGTGGCGATCCAGTTTGCCTCGATGGATGAGCTCAATGGGCTGATTGAGCGACTGCGCGGCGGCAACTGAACTGCCGGCTCACTGAACCCGGGCGTCGCGAAGCGCGCGCAGATTCCTCAAGTCAGTGCCGCATCAAGGCATTTACGCTTCGGGCTGCGCTGCCAAATGAAAGGCGGCATCCGTATAAAGGAACGCCGCCGTGGCAATCCTGATCAAGCCTCCCACTGCAAGGCCTGGCGCAGGGGTTGGTTTAGCGGTAGATATGCTGGCCGCGGTTCTGCTTCCACTCATTTTCAAAATGCAGTGCGTCTTCCTCATTTTTGGTGCGCACCCCCATCAAGATGCCGCCGTTCTTGATGCCTTCTTCATAATCCTTGACGCGCTCTTCAGGAATGTTCCAGCCGATCAGTGCACCAATCAGGCCGCCGCCTGCCGCACCCGCGCCTGCACCGGCAGCGGCGGCAGCCAGCGGGCCTGCAATCACCAGGCCCAGGCCTGGCAACGCCAGCGTGGTGCCGACCGCAGCGATGCCAGCAATGATGGCGCCCACGGTGCCGCCAATGCCCGCGCCAATACCGGCGCCTTCCGCCGCCTTGTTGCCCAGTTCGGTTTCCTTGCCTGCGGTGGTCCCGCTAAATTGACGATTGCGTGTTTCGTCTGACATCACCAGGTTGACATCGTCTGTCGAATAACCGCGCGTATGGGCGGCGTTGTAGGCGGCTTCTGCACTTTCGCGATCAGGAAATAGCCCTGTCACCAGGCTGCCGGAACCCGTCGTCGTGGTCGTTGTGCTGTTCGTGTCCATGAAAGTCTCCTTGATGGAATGAAAGAATGAAAGAAAAAAGTGACGCTCAGTTGCGGTCAGCGCGGGCGCGGCGCGGGCTGGCGGTTGAGCGATCGGCAGTCATGCCAGCAGTTCCGGTACCGGTGGCGTTGGGCATGCCCGACCTGGTGCTGGTACTGCCGGTACGTCTGTCAGTCATTGCGTCACTGGCCCTTTCTGCGGGCGACGGCGAAGTTCGCACCAAGGTGCCCGTGTCGCTGCGAGGGATCGCTTTTTGAGTAGCCTCGGCCGCCTCCTGGGGCGTCACGCCCACCGTAGCCGGTGCCGAAACCGTTCCCGCCGGGGCGGTGGTCTGCGCTGAAACGCTTGCTACCGTAAGCGCCAGGACAGCCCCTAAAGGAATTAATTTGATGTAACGATTCATGGTGTTTGCCTTTATCAAAAAGTTGGCGATGACACGAAAAACGTGCTTTCAGTCAGCTGCAGTTAGCAAGCTGAATGAACTATAGAAAATAATTTTTACGATCGGGTTAAGTGCAAGTCCAGTGCCGGCGTAGGAGATCACCGCTACCGGCCTGGCCTGATTTCAGGGTTTCTTGCGATGCTTTACCATTGTCTTTATGCATGACAGCACTCTTTTAACGCCATGAAAACCCGTCCCGAATCACCTCAGCGCAAGCCTGCAGGCACAGGCGTTTTGTGCTGTCTCGGACTGGCGGCCTGGTTCTTTATGCCTGTCGCTGCAACGGCTGCAGCGCCTGTTGCCTCCGGTTCATCCGTCCGGCAAGCCCCATCCCTTGCCGCAGGACAGAGCACGCATCAGGTCACGGCATGGATTCGAGAAACGGGCAATAACCACGGAAAACCCTTTGCCATCATCGACAAAAAGGCCGCGATGCTGCATGTATTCGATGGTGCCGGCAAGCCGCTCGGCGCGTCGCCGGTGTTGCTGGGTCTGGCGGTGGGCGATGACTCGGTGCCCGGCATTGGGGAACGCAAAATATCCGACATCCGGCCCGCCGAGCGCACCACCCCGGCGGGCCGTTTTGTTTCGGAGCCCGGCCGCAATCTTCAGGGCGAAGATATTGTCTGGATCGACTACGACGCGGCCGTTTCCATGCACCGGGTCCGTGCCAGCAACAAGGCAGACCGGCGCCTGGAGCGCCTGGCAACACCGACTGCGGCCGACAATCGAATTTCCTACGGCTGCGTCAATGTGCCTGCCGCTTTTTACGACGCGCTCATCAAGCCGGTTTTTGGCGTCAGGCCTGCGGTGATCTATGTGCTGCCCGAAACGCGGCCGGCGGCCACGCTGTTCAGCCTGGCGACCCGGACTGCCTCCAGTTCCGCCCAGGTCCCCGCTAAAGCACCGTAGCCAGCAGCCAGCCGGCTGCGCCGCTGCACAGCACGACCGCCCACGGTGGCAATTTCCAATACATCAGCGCCGTAAAGGCCAGCAGCGCCAGGCCGAAATCTTCCGGCTTGAACACGGCGCTGGTCCATAGCGGCTGGTAAAACGCCGCGCCCAGCAGGCCCACCACGGCCGCATTCACGCCCGCCAGCGCGGCCTGGGTATGACGGCTGCGGCGCAACGGCTCCCAAAAGGGCAGCGCACCGGCGACCAGCAAAAACGAGGGCAGGAAGATCGCCAGCAGGCAGATCAGGGCGCCCAGCCAGCCACTCGGCGCGGTCGTCATGGAGGCGCCCAGAAAAGCCGAAAAGGTCAACAGCGGCCCCGGCACCGCCTGCGTGGCGCCGTAGCCGGCCAGAAAGGTTTCGTTGCTGACCCAGCCGCCCGGCACCACTTCAGCCTGCAGCAGCGGCAGCACGACATGGCCGCCGCCAAAGACCAGCGCGCCGGCGCGGTAAAAGGCATCAACCATCGACAGTGCCTGACTCGGCCAGAGTTGCGCGGCCAAAGGCAGGCCGGCCAGCAGCACGAAAAAAAGTACCAGCAAGCCGGCGCCGGCGCGGCGGCTGACCGGCAGGTTGAGGCCATCGTGCGCAGCGCCCGGAACCGGTTTGAACAGCACCAGACCCGCGATCGCAGCCGCTGTCATCAGGCCGACCTGGCCCCAGGCGGTCGGCCACAACAGCGCCACACAGGCCGCCAGCACCGCAAGGGTGACGCGCGCAGTGTCGGTGCACAGGCTGCGCGCCATGCCCCAGACGGCCTGCGCCACCACGGCGACGGCAACCACCTTGAGGCCGTGCAGCACGCCGGCCGGCAGCACATCGCCCCATGCCGACAGGCCAAGCGCAAACAGCGTCAGGGCCAGCGCCGAAGGCAGCGTGAAACCGGCCCAGGCCGCCAGGGCGCCGCTGAACCCGGCGCGCGACAGTCCAATCGCCATGCCGAGCTGGCTGCTGGCCGGGCCCGGCAAAAACTGGCACAGCGCCACCAGATCGGCGTAGCTGCGTTCAGTGAGCCAGCGCCGGCGCGCGACAAACTCCTCGCGGAAGTAGCCCAGGTGGGCAATCGGCCCGCCAAACGAGGTCAGGCCCAGGCGCAGGAACACCGTAAAAACGGTCCAGGCGCTGGCCGGCTCGTTCCCGCCTTGGCGCTCGGCCGGTGTCACAGGGAGAAGATCTTGCCCGGGTTCATGATGTTCTTCGGGTCGAGCGCGCGCTTGATGCTGCGCATCATCTCCACCGCGCCGTTGCCGGTCTCGCTCAGCAGGAAGTCCATCTTGCCCAGGCCGATGCCGTGCTCGCCGGTGCAGGTTCCTTCCAGCCGCAGCGCTCTGGCCACGAGCTGGTGGTTCAGGACTTCGGCGGTTTCGCGTTCTTGCGCGTTGTTCGGATCGATCAGATAGCCAAAGTGGAAATTGCCGTCGCCGACATGGCCGACCAGGAAATAGGGAATGCCGCTGGCATCGGCTTCGGCCACCGATTCGAGCAGGCAGTCGGCCAGCCGCGAAATCGGCACGCAGGTGTCGGTCGAAATCGCCCGGCAGCCGGGCCGGCTCTGGATGGCCGCAAAGTAGGCGTTGTGGCGCGCGGTCCAGAGCCGGGTGCGTTCTTCGGGCGTGCTGGCCCATTCAAAAGCCTTGCCGCCGTGGCCGCTGGCGAGTTCCTGCACCAGTTCGGCCTGCTCCTTCACGCCGTTCGGCGTGCCGTGAAACTCCATCAGCAGCATCGGTTCCTCGTGCAGGCCGAGTTTGCTGTGGGCATTGACCATGCGCACGGTGTTGGCGTCGATCAGCTCGACACGCGCAATCGGCACGCCGAGCTGGATGATTTCAATCGTGGTGCGCACCGCCGCTTCAATGCTCGGGAAAAAGCAGATCGCTGCTGAAATGGCTTCGGGCAGCGGGTAAAGCCGGACCGTGACTTCGGTGATCACGCCCAGCGTTCCTTCGCTGCCCACCATCAGGCGCGTCAGGTCGTAGCCGGCCGATGATTTTTTGGCGCGCGTGCCGGTGCGGATGATGTCGCCGCTGGCCAGCACGACTTCGAGCGCCAGCACGTTCTCGCGCATGGTGCCGTAGCGAACGGCGTTGGTGCCGCTGGCACGCGTCGCGCTCATGCCGCCCAGCGTCGCGTCGGCGCCGGGGTCGATCGGGAAAAACAGGCCGGTGCTCCTGATTTCTTCATTGAGCTGCCTGCGCGTCACGCCCGGCTGCACCGTCACCGTGAGGTCTTCGGCATTGATCGCCAGCACCCGGTTCATGCGGCTCACGTCAATGCTGATGCCGCCCTGCACCGCGAGCAGGTGGCCTTCGAGCGAGCTGCCGACGCCAAACGGAATCACCGGCACGCTGTACTCGCTGGCCAGCTTGACGGCATCGGCCACGTCCTGCGTGCTTTCGGCAAACACCACGGCGGCGGGCGGCGGTGCGGCAAACGAGGACTCGTCGCGGCCATGCTGCTCGCGCACCACCAGAGCGGTCGAGCAGCGCCCGGCAAAACGGATCTTGAGGGCGTCGATCAGCGCCTGCGGCGTCTCGCGCTGGCGGATTTCGGGCCGGTCGGGCAGCGGTGCGTTCATGGGTGTCTCCTGAAGGGGAACCAGAGTTTACGACGCGGGCAGCCCTGCGCTGGCCTTGCCGGATGGCATGACAATAGACAGGGTTTGCCGGGCCTGGCGTCAAAGCTTGATAACCTTGCTGCCTGCTTCATCAACCTTCAACTCACTGCGCACGAGCGCACTTTACCCACATGGCCAACAGACTTTCACAAATCGCAACCCGCACCGGCGACAACGGCACCACCGGGCTGGGCGACAACACCCGCGTTTCCAAGGACAGCCTGCGCGTTCATGCCATGGGCGATGTCGATGAGCTGAACTCGAACATCGGCGTGCTGCTGTGCGAGGACCTGCCCGCCGGCGTGCGCGACCTGCTGGTCGAGGTGCAGCACCAGCTGTTCAACCTGGGCGGCGAGCTGTCGATTCCGGGCTTCGAGCTGCTCAAGCCCGAAGCGGTGGCGCTGCTCGACAGTGCCCTGGAAGAGTACAACGCCCAGTTGCCGCGCCTGGCCGAATTCATCCTGCCAGCCGGCTCGCGCGCCGCCTCGCTGGCGCATGTCTGCCGCACCGTGGCACGCCGCGCCGAACGCGCGGTGGTGGCGCTGGACAAGGTGGAGACGCTGAAAGAGTCGCCGCGCCAGTACCTCAATCGCCTGAGCGACCTGCTGTTCGTGCTGTCGCGCGTGCTCAACCGCATGAACGGCGGCGACGATGTGTACTGGAAAAGCGAGCGCATGGTGCGCATGGCGCAGGACGCTCAGGCCGAGCCGGCCTGATCGGACGCGCAGTCTAAAGCGGCAAGCGCCGGATTTCGCCTTATATCAAGCGTTCCTGCAGCGAGGCATTCGCCAGCGGGCGAAGCCGCGCGTAGTCCAGCAATTCGACCAGGCGTGCGCCCTTGCCTTGCCACTCATACAGCACGTTCTCCGCCAGCAGCACGTAATGCCAGGGCGCACTGCCACGCTGCTCGGCGCTCAAGCCATTGATGCGCTCGCACCACGCCAGCGCGGCCTTGCGCTTGCGTTGCACATTGGGGTGAAGGGTTTGCTGCTGCGCCTTGGTTTCCACCAAATACACAGCATCAGCCGTGCGTACAAAAAAGTCAGGCGAATAGAACGCCGGCAAACCGTCGTCTTTCACGTAACGCAACCGGGCAAAGGTGTGGCGGTTTTCGCTGATCTTGCAAAACGCCTGAACCTGCGTGTCAGCTTGCGCCCAGTGAATAAAGGCGCGCTCCAGCCCGCCATTGCGTGCGGGCCAGGCGAGGCGGGTGTAGATGCACTTGGACACCTGCACCGAATGGCTCTCGCGCATCATCAGGCGCGGCACTTCGCTTAAACGGCGCAAAACCACCTCGGTCTGGCCGGTCACATGCTTTTGCTCGGACTCCAGCAGCGCCACGGCAAACACCTTGGTGATGTGGTCCAGCACCGGCTGCAACAGCAGCAAGCGCCAGTTTTCCTCCTCCAGCGGGTTGAAGGCGGCGTCAAACAACTGCGTCCAGATGTAGTCGTCCAGCCAGCCCGTCAGCTCGGCGGTGTTGACTTGCAAATACGGTCTGGCCAGATGCGTGGCGATCTTGTTGCCCTTGGACATGGGTTCACTCAGCGCCTGGCTGATGCGCCGCGTCAGGCGCGCCAGGTATTCGTTGTAGCCGCCCACGTTCATCACCGCACCATCGACCCGGTAGTCGCCAAACAGCGTCGCGCTTTGCAGGTCTTGGGAAATGAAGGTGTCGCCCTTGCCCAGTAATCCGGTCAGTTGCACTACGGTCATCGCCGTAAAGGCGGGCAGGGCGCTCAAGTCCAGCGCGGTGTGGTCGCGCACTTCATCGGCCTCTTGCAGGATGAAGGGGATGCCGAAGTCAAACGCCTCGTAGCCCTCGCGCAGCTCGGCTGCCATCACATCGCCAGTGGCGCTGGTGTTGTCCATGCCGTCGCCGGTGGTGCCCGCCAGACCCTCCTGGATCAGCTCGTCGTAGAACGACTGAAACGCTGGGTGCTCGACGATGGACAGCACGTCGAGCAAGGTGCCCGGCTCCTGGCCCGCGTTGATACGCTCGCGGTTTTCGCGCTTGATGTCGGTGTATTCCTCGTCGCGCCACATCAGCCGCAGGCCCCGGCCGATGGTTTGCTCCAGCAGAATCTGCGCCTGCGAACTGCGTAGCGGCACGATCACGCAAATGTTGTTCACATCAAAGCCCTCGCGCAGCATCAGCACGCTGACGATGACTTTCGGGCTGGCGTGGCGGTCCACGCTAAACAGCCTTTCACGCACGGGTATCCAGTCTTTTTCGCCCAGCTCGGCTTTTTTACCCGAGTCAATCGTCATGACCTCGTCTTGCGCCAAGCCTTCATGCTGCAAAAATTTAGCCACCAGCGGCGACACCGTCGTGTCCTCACACACCACCAGCATCTTGGGGTGGCGCGTCGGGTCGATGCCCGCAAAGTCAGCTTCGAGCTTGCGCAGTTTTTGCAGGCCCGCCCGCAGCATCACGCGCTGGCCTTCGCTCAATATCGGCTTGCCCTCGTCGTCGCGCTCGGCCTTGAACTCCAAGGGCAGCGCGCCAATTTCCTTGCGCCGGTCCAGTACCAGCGATTTCACCAGCCCGGCCCGCATGGCGCTTTTCAGGTCAAAGTCGGTGACGATGTGCGGGAAATACAGCTTGCGCTTGTTTTTGCCGCTGCCCACGTCGTTGTACGGCGTGGCCGAAAAGTCCACCTGCACAAAGCGCCTTCCCTTGGGTGCGGCAATGCGTGACAGGCTTTTTTGCCATTCGACCTCGGTGGTTTCACCCTCGCGCTTGAACTCGTGAATGTGGTGCGCCTCGTCGTTGAACACCATCAGCTCGGGCAAGCCCGCCAGAAACTCCAGCACATTGCCGCGCGCATAGCGCCGGTCCAGCACATCCA
>JBDSZF010000222.1:0-12974 GCA_039925285.1 Polaromonas sp. | reverse complement strand
CCTTGCCCCAGCGCTCTATCCACTGCGAGCGGTAGAGCCGGCCGGTGGCGTTCTGGCCCTGGCCGCCGTTGCGGCTGGTGCAGCCCCAGATGCTCTGGTTGGCCTCCAGCACGATGGCCTTGATGCCGTGCTCGCGCGCCAGGAACAGCGCCGTGGCCAGGCCGGTGAAGCCGGAGCCGACGATCACCACATCGGCGTCGATGTCCTGCGTGATCGGACCGTCGTCCTCGGGCGGAGCGCCGGCGGTGGCGACCCAGTAAGTGGGCGCATAATCCCGGCCCCGGCCGGGATTGCGGTCCACCAGCGGGTCGTATTGAGGGTCGTAGCTTGCAAGCGGCTTGCGCAATTGTTGGGTTGACATGTCCATGATAGGCCTCTGGCTCAGTGGAAAAAATAAAGGATCGGCTGGGGGCGGCGCAGTGCCGGCTTGCGCATGAACGCAGGCCTTGCCGGACGCGGACAGGAATGCAACTGCGGCGCTGGCGCCAGAGTTGGGGAAATGCTCATCGTTTTTGTCTCCTTGAGCCGCAAAGCCGGCAGTTGCTAAGGTTAGGCAAACCGCGCCATTCCGGATAGAGCCAGACATGACCTTTTTAACGGGCCAGCGTCCGCCAGACATCGTAAACTTATAGCCAATATGCATAATATCCGCGATGCGCTCTGGGCCCGTCTTTTCGAGTTGCCGAAAGACTCGACCCTACCCTTGCAACTGCAACTGCGCTCCGTGGTCGTGCAGGCCATTTTGGGCGGCCGCCTGGCCCCTGGCGCGGCCCTGCCGTCTTCACGCGACCTGGCCAGCATGCTGACGCTGAGCCGCAACACCGTATCAGCGTCGTACCAGCAACTGGTGGATGAAGGCTTTCTCCAGGCCAGGCCGCGTCATGGCGTGTTTGTCTCCAACACGCCGCGCCAGCTGATTCCGGATGTCGTCAAAAGCCGCCCGGAAGGCGTGCGCCGCCCGCCAAACTGGTCTGCGCGCATGGTCCGCACGCTGAGCGACCTGCCCACATTGTCCAAGCCCGAAGCCTGGCGCAACTACCCCTTTCCGTTTATCTATGGAAGCCATGACGCCCAGCTTTTTCCGACGGAAGACTTTCGCGAATGCTGTGTGCGCAGCCTGGCGCGCGCGCAGCTGCCGCACTGGACACCGGACTTCGAAACCGACGACGTGGCCGACCTTATCGAGCAGATCCGGCTGCGGCTTCTGCCCAAACGCGGTGTGTTCGCGCTCAAGGATGAAATCCTGGTCACCGTCGGTGCCCAGCAGGCGTTTCACCTGCTCGCCGAATTGCTGTTTGACCGGCGTACGCGACTGGGCTTCGAGGAACCGGGCTACCCCCACGCGCGCAATACCTTTTCCCTGCGCGAACCCCAATGCATCCCGATCAACGTGGACAGCGAAGGCGCCTTCATTGATGCCCTGCCGGCGCTGGACTACATTTTCGTCACGCCTTCGCACCAGAGTCCGACAACTTTCACGCTCTCGCTGGAGCGCCGCCAGCGCCTGCTGCAACTGGCCGAGCAGCAGGACTTTATCGTCATCGAGGACGATTACGAAGCCGAAAACCTCTACGAGGGCAACCCGATGCCGGCGCTCAAGAGCCTGGACCGCTGCGGCCGCGTGATTTACGTCGGCTCGCTGTCCAAGAGCCTGTCGCCGGCCCTGCGCCTGGGCTATATCGTGGCGCCGAGCGCGGTGATTGCCGAGCTACGTGTGCTGCGTCACGCCATGGTGCGCCACCCGAGCGCCTTCTTGCAGCATGCGTATGCGCTGTTTTTGTCGCTGGGCCACCACGAGTCGCATGCGCGGCGCGTCAACAATGCCATGCAAGAGCGCGTCCAGCTGGCGGCACAGGGCCTTGGCAGGCACATGGCTGATTTCGATTTTCATCTGCCCCGGGGCGGCGCCTCCCTGTGGGTCCACGGACCGGCCTGGCTGGACGGCAACGAGCTGGCGCTGACGGCGCGCCACCATGGTGTGCTGATCGAGCCGGGGGATGTGTTTTTTGTCGCTCCACCCTACCCGTGCCCGTTTTTTCGCTTGCGGCTGTCCTCCATTGCCCCGGACCAGATCGATGCTGGGCTGAAGGCCCTGAGCGCGGCCGTGACCGAACTGGCGCAGGCGCGCGGCGTCACCCGAAACCTGCCCCCACGTCGTAACTGAACGCCTTGGTGACTGTCCAGCAGGATTTTTCCGGGAGGTTTTCCCTCTTCACATCAGGGTAATTCGTAGGTTCTGGCTTCCCCATCAGGGCCATTCTGGCACCTTGGCGGCAGCATGCACAGGCGCAGTATTTGCCCAGTGCATGACACGGCGCCGCGCCGCGGATACCTGGCACTACCCACCGAGGAGACACTCGTCAACGACCCCGGCTTGAAAACAGCAATTCTCAATTTGAACTTCCCTGCGCTAAAGTCATACGCTAACAACAGAAGAGAAAAGCGTGGCAGCAGTAATTCTATTTCCACCTCAATAGAGCCATAATATAGAAATTGTAATTTCCAGGAGTTCATCATGGCCCGGATTGCACGAGGAAACGAAGCGGTTGACAGTGCGTTGCAGGTAATCGCCAGCGCGGCGACGGTCGAGCAATTGCGTCAAGCCCAGGCGGTGGTGCTTCCCTTGTGTTGCGCGATGAGCCTGGCGCAGACCGCCCAGGTCACGGGTCTGTCGGTGGGGTGGGTCAGCAAGCTGCGTAACCGTTACCTTCAGGGACAGCGCGTGGGCGACGGCAGTGTGCCTGCACGTGGGGGCCGACGGCGACAGAACTTCACTCTTGAGCAGGAGGCTGAAGTGCTCAAGCCGTTCCTGGAGCAAGCCGGGCAAGGCGCGATTTTGGTGGTGGGGCAAATCAAGCCGCAAATCGAAGCGGCCCTGGGCCGGCCCATGGCGCTGTCGTCGGTGTATGCGCTGCTGCACCGGCACAACTGGCGCAAACTCGCGCCGGACAAACGCCACCCGCAAAGCGACCCACTGGCGCAGGAGGCGTGGAAAAAAACTCCCTGAAACGCTCCAGGACATCGGCAAAGCCTGGGGTGGCAAGCCCTATCGAGTGATGTTTCAGGACGAAGCGCGTTTTGGCCGCATCAACGACATGCGCTGCTGCTGGGCGCCCAAGCCGCTGCGCCCCTTGTGCAAGGCCATGCTCACCCACGAGTACACCTACGCCTACACGGCCATCGAACCGGCCACGGGCCTGATGGACGCGCTCGTCCTGCCTCAGGTCAATACCGGGTGCATGCAGATACTCCTCGATACCGTGGCGCAGCGCCACCCCGGCGAGAACATCGTGATGATTCTTGGTGGCGCGGGTTGGCACTCCAGCGGCAAACTCATCACGCCGGCCAACATGCGATTGCTGCCATTGCCGCCCTACGCACCGGAGCTCAATCCGGTCGAGCTCATCTGGGACGAGTTGCGCGAGAAATGCTTTCACAACAAGGTCTTCGAGTCGCTCGATGCCCTGGAAGACGATCTCGTGTTCGCCTTGCTGGCCATGGAAAATACGCCGGCCATGATTGAATCCATTTCTGGATGGCCTTGGATTATTGATGTCTTATCGAGGAGGAAATAGAATCAAACCCCTTGCAATTTTCCCTTGACGCCGTTATGGGTTCGCCGAATATTTACGACCCGATGGGCCTGACAGCCGCTTGATTTACTGAGGTTGCTGGAGCGCTTACGAATCTTCGGCTGATTTTGAAGCACAGCTTTTGATGGGACCGCCCTGCGAGAAACGCCCATCAAGGTTTACCAAAATAAATTGCTTTGCAGCATTGCTCTGGAACGCTTGTTCAACCGATGCTAGGATTCGAACCTTTTGGTGCTGCCAGGGCATCTCGGGCATGGCGGTGATTTTGTAGTGGATTCGTTAAAAGTCGGCTTGATGTTAGACCGGATAGGCCGTTTCCATGCCAGATTTTCCGCCAAGCCGCATGCCCAGCGCCAAATTTCCCTATTGATCACAGAGACTCAACATGTTCCGAACCCTGCTCAAATCCAAGATCCACCGCGTCGCAGTGACCCACTGCGAGCTGCATTACGAAGGCTCCTGCGCCATTGACGAAGATCTGCTCGACGCGGCCAACATCGCCGAGAACGAGCAAATCCATATCTGGAACATCAACAACGGCGAGCGCTTCATCACGTATGCCATCAAGGGAGAGCGAGGTTCTGGCATGATTTCGGTCAACGGCTCGGCCGCCCGCCGTGCCTCCAACGGTGACCTGATCATCATCGCCGCTTTTGCCCAGGTTCAAGACGACCAGGTGGCCGGCCATGAGCCCCAGCTGGTGTTTGTGGACGACAAGAACCGCCAGACCGAGTTGCGCCACAAGGTGCCAACCCAGCTGCTGTGATGCCGCGCCCGGTGGTCTGACCGCCATCGGCCCAGCACACAGCCGGGCTGCCATCAAAACAGCGCGCGTGGCGCCATGGCCGATGCGGTCAAGTGGCCTGTTTTGATCAGCATGCCAGATGCGAGCGAGCCGGAGCCTTTTCAGGGAAAAACACTGGGTACCGGATTGCGAGCCGAGTGCAGGATCAACTAAGTAATTATTAATTAAGAATAACCATAGCGTCAGCCCGGATATCAGTTCCAAAGAGATACCTTTAAAATGCCTCGTCCCTTCACCGCGTACGCCAGCAACGACGCATCATCGAATCACATGGCCATTGAGCCTGTTGTGACCATGTCCAGCGCGCATTTGCGCGCCTACCTTGGGCGCAAATGCCGGCTTAGCGCAGTAGCCAGCCCTTCACCTTTTTCAGTCTAGATGCGCCCTTCTTATTCTGATTTGCAACAGCGCAGCCTGGCTGCCGTCTGGCACCCGTGCACGCAGATGCAGCGCGCCGCCGCCGTGCCGCCGCTGGCCATCGTGCGCGGCGAAGGCCCCTGGCTGTTCGACGACGCCGGCCGGCGCTACTTCGACACCAGTTCTTCCTGGTGGGTCAACCTGTTCGGCCATGCCGATGCGCGCATCAATGCGGCGCTCAAGGACCAGCTCGATACCTTGCCGCACGTCATGCTGGCCGGCTGCACCCATGCGCCGGCGGTGGAGCTCGCCGAGCGCCTGTCGGCGCTGACCGATGGCGTGCTGGGCCACTGCTTTTTCGCCAGCGACGGCGCCTCGGCGGTGGAGATTGCGCTCAAGATGAGCTTTCACCACTGGCGCAACCGGGGGCGCCCGGCCAAGCGCGAGTTCGTCTGCCTGCGCCAGGGCTACCACGGCGAGACACTGGGCGCGCTGGCCGTGACCGACGTGGCGGTGTTTCGCGATGCCTACGACCCGCTGCTGATGCGCTCGCACCAGGTGATGTCGCCCGATGCACGCCAGGCGCTGCCGGGTGAGTCCGCCGCTGACGTGGCCAGTCGCGCAGCGGCCGAGCTGCAGGCTTTGCTGGCCTCGCGTCACGAGCAGATTGCCGCCCTGATCCTCGAACCGCTGGTGCAGGGCGCCACCGGCATGGCCCTGCACGACCCTAGCTACCTGCGCGCCGCGCGCGCATTGTGCGATCAGTACGAGGTGCTGTTGATTGCCGACGAGATTGCCGTGGGCTGCGGGCGCACCGGCAGTTTTTTTGCGTTCGAGCAGGCGACGCCGGCGGGCCAGTCTCGCATCTGGCCCGACCTGGTGTGCCTGTCCAAGGGCATCAGCGGCGGCTACCTGCCGCTGTCGCTGGTGCTCTCGCGCGACCGCGTCTATGAGGCTTTTCTCGACGACGACGTGGCGCGCGGCTTTTTGCATTCGCACTCCTACACCGGCAATGCGCTGGCCTGCCGCGCTGGACTGGCAGTGCTCGACCGCTTCGAGCACGAAGACGTGCTGGCGCGCAACCGGGAGCGCGCCAAGCTGTTGACCCAAGCGTTGGAGCCGCTGCACGCCGATGCGCGCATCGAGCACTTCCGCCAGATCGGCATGATCTGGGCGTTTGATGTGCGCGAGCCCTTCCTTGGTGCGCGCTTTGCCGAGCGCTTCCACCTGGCCGGGCGCGAACGCGAACTGCTGATCCGCCCGATCGGGCGCACGGTGTATCTGATGCCGCCTTATGTGCTCGACGAGAGCCTGTCGAGCTGGCTGGCCCAGCGCCTGCTGGCCACGCTGGACGATGTCCTGAGCCAAGCCTTCACGGATCCTGACCATGCTGATAGACCACCTGAACCGCCAACGGCTTGAGCGCCAGGCCCAGGGCCTGCAGCGCCTGCGCCGCATCGCCGAGTCGCCGTGCGCGCCGCGCCAGGAGGTCAGCCAGGGCGGCCAGCCGGCGCGCGAGCTGCTGGTCTTTGGCAGCAACGACTATCTTGGCCTGGCGAATCACCCGGCGCTGATTGAAGCGCTGGCCGAGGGCGCGCGCCAGTTCGGCGCGGGCAGCGGCGCCTCGCACCTGATCAGCGGCCACTCGCGCGCCCATGCCGCGCTCGAGGACGATCTGGCCGCCTGGCTGGCGCCCTGCATTCCGGATGCTCAAGCGCTGTACTTCTGCACCGGCTTCATGGCCAATGTGGCGCTGCTCACCGCGCTGGGCGACGCCAGCGCAACGATCTTTGCCGACAAGCTCAACCATGCCTCGCTGATCGACGGCGCCCTGCTGGCCAGGGCACCGATGCAGCGCTATGCCCACAAGAACCTCACGGTGCTGGAGCGCCAGCTCGAACGCTGCACGACACCGATCAAGCTGATCGTGACCGATGCGGTCTTCAGCATGGATGGCGATCTGGCCGACCTGCCGGCGCTGCTGGCGCTGGCCGAGCGCTTCGACGCCTGGCTGATCGTCGATGACGCCCATGGCTTTGGCGTGCTCGGCGCCCAGGGCCGGGGCAGCTTGTCGCACTTTGGCCTGTGCAGCGAACGCCTGATCACCATGGGCACACTGGGCAAGGCGGCCGGTGTGGGCGGCGCCTTTGTCGCCGCGCATCCGGCCATCATCGACTGGCTGGTGCAGTCCGCCCGCGCCTACATCTACACCACCGCCGCGCCGCCCGCCGTGGCCCATGGCGTGCGCGAGAGCCTGCGCCTCATCAAGAGCGCTGAAGGCGAGCAGCGGCGCGCGCAATTGCAGCAGCGCATCACCGAGCTGCGCACCGGGCTTGCCGCCTTGACGGCCGCGCACCCGGCGCTGGGCTGGCAGCTGGCCGATTCCAGCACCGCCATCCAGCCCTTGACCGTGGGCAGCAACGAAGCCGCGCTGGCGCTCATGGCCGCGCTCGATGCGCAGGGTCTGTGGGTTCCCGCCATCCGCCCGCCCACGGTGCCGGTCGGCACCGCCCGTCTGCGCATCACGCTGAGCGCAGCCCACAGCGCCCAGGATGTGCAGCGGCTGATCGCTGGACTGGCGCTGGCCGCGCGGCAAATCACATGAATACGGACATGACCCCTTCCGACTTGAGCCCTCAAGTTCTGCGCGGCTGCTTTGTCGCCGGCACCGACACCGGCGTAGGCAAGACCCATGTCAGCGCCGCGCTGCTGCACTGGTGCGCGCAGCAAGGCTGGCGCAGCGCGGGTTTCAAACCCGTGGCGGCCGGCACCACGCTCATCGACGGCCAGCCGGTCAATGAGGACGTGCAGGCCTTGCGCCAGGCCGGCTCGGTGCGACTGAGCGATGCCGAAGTCGGGCCGCTGCAGTTCGAGGCCGCCTGCGCGCCGCAGATTGCCGCCGCCCTGGAGGACCGGCCCATTGACCCGGCGACGATTCTGTCTGCCGCCCGCCATCTGGCCAGAATCGCCGACGTCGTCGTGGTCGAAGGCGTGGGCGGCTTTTGCGTGCCGCTCGGCCCCGGCTGGGACACGGCCGACCTGGCAGTCGCCATAGGCCTGCCGGTGATCCTGGTGGTCGGCCTGCGCCTGGGCTGCATCAGCCATGCGCTGCTCACGGCCGAGGCCATCCGCGCGCGTGGCTTGCCGCTGGCCGGCTGGATTGCCAATACCGTTGACCCCGACATGGCGCACCGCGAAGGCAACCTGGCCAGCCTGCGCCATGAAATGACGCGCCGCCACCAGGCGCCCTGCCTGGGCGTGGTGCCGTGGCTGGACACACCCCAGCCTGGCGCCGTGGCGGCCCACCTGGACGCTGCGGCCCTCAAAAGGGTGTTCACCGCATCCCTTTTGTAGCGACCCCTTGAGCGAGCTTTAGCGACCTTGAGCGAACTTTCTTACCGACCTTCTTCACCCGAGACAACTGCATGACCATCACCACCATTCCCGTTTCGTCCCTGCGCCGCGCCCCTGCGGTCTCCACCGCCCCTACTACCGAAAGAGCCCCGCTTCGCTGGCAGGTCCAGGACGTGGCGGCCCTGTACGAGCTGCCGTTCATGGACCTGCTGTTTCGCGCCCAGCAGGTGCATCGCGCGCATTTTGATGCCAACGAGGTGCAGCTCTCGACACTGCTGTCCATCAAGACCGGCGGCTGCGCCGAGGACTGCGGCTACTGCCCGCAAGCGGCCAGCGCCGACAGCGGCATCGATGCCACCAAACTGATGCCGCTCGGCGAGGTGATGGAGGCCGCCCAGGCCGCCAAGGACCAGGGTGCCACGCGCTTTTGCATGGGCGCGGCCTGGCGCAGCCCGAAAGAGCGCGACATGGAGAATGTGACCGAGATGGTGCGTGGCGTGCGCTCGCTGGGCCTGGAAACCTGCATGACGCTGGGCATGCTCGAGGCTAGCCAAGCCCAGGCCTTGAAGGAAGCGGGCCTGGATTATTACAACCATAACCTGGACAGCTCGCCCGAGTTCTACGGCGAGATCATCACCACCCGCACCTACCAGGACCGGCTCGACACCCTGGGCCATGTGCGCCAGGCCGGCATCAATGTCTGCTGCGGCGGCATTGTCGGCATGGGTGAAAGCCGGCTCCAGCGCGCAGGACTCATCGCCGAGCTGGCCAACCTCGACCCTTATCCCGAATCAGTTCCCATCAACAACCTGGTGCCCGTGCCCGGCACGCCGCTGGCCGACACGCCGCCGCTGGACCCGTTCGAGTTCGTGCGCACCATCGCCGTGGCGCGCATCACCATGCCGCTGACCATGGTGCGCCTGTCGGCCGGCCGCGAGCAGATGGACGAAGCCTTGCAGGCGCTGTGCCTGCTGGCCGGCGCGAACTCGATTTTCTATGGCGACAAGCTGCTGACCACCAGCAACCCGCAAGCCGACCGCGACCGCCAGCTGTTTGACCGCCTGGGCCTCAAAGCCCAGGGCGCGCGCCCGGCAGCGCCTACAGCGCAGTGACCATGAACGCGGCAAACAGGAGCGATAGGAGCTCGGAGCTGAGGCCGTCCGCGCTGGCGCGGCCGCTCATGAATACCGCGTTCCTGGCCAATCCCTACCCGGCCTACCGGGCCTGGCGCGAGGCGGGCCCGATCCACTGGAGCGAGGAGTTCTTCGGCGGCGCCTGGCTGCTCACGCGCCATGCCGATGTCGAGCTGGCGCTGCGCGATCCGCGCTTTTCGGCGCAGCGCACCGGCGCCTGGGTCAAGGACCGCGAGGACGCGCCGGGCGAGTTCAAAGGCTTTCAGCAGCTGTTTGCCCGCGCGCTGCTGTTTCTCGACGCGCCCGACCATCCGCGCATCCGCAAGGTGCTCAATGCCGGCTTTCGGCCCGATGTGCTGCAAGGGCTGGCGCCGCACATCGAGCAGGTGGTCACCGAGCTGCTTGATCGGGTAGATCGGGTAGCGCACCTGGACACTTTTGACTTCATCGAGGCGGTAGCCCGTCCCTTGCCGGTGCGGGTGATCACGCTGCTGCTGGGCATCGAGCGGCCGCACGAAGACTTCATGGCCTGGTCGGAAGTCCTGGCCAGCTTCATCGGCGAGCCGCAGCCCTCGCGTGAGCAGGCCAGGCGTGCCCAGGCCAGCCTGGTAGCCATGAGCCGTTACTTTGATTCCCTGCTGGCGCTCAAGCGCCAGACGCCGGGCGACGACCTGGTCAGCCGGCTGGTCGATGCCGAGGCCAGGGGCGAGATTCACGATGGCGCCGAGCTGCTCGCGCAATGCGCGATGCTGCTGTTTGCCGGCCATGAAACCACCCGCCACCTGCTGGGCAGCGGCGTGCAGGCGCTGCTCTCGCACCCGGCGCAGTGGCAGCGCCTTCAGCGCGAACCCGAGCTGCTGCCAGGCGCGGTGCGCGAGCTGCTGCGCTTTGACAGCCCCGTGCAGTACACCGGGCGGCGCGTGGCCACCGATCTGGTGCTGCACGGCCAGCAGCTGCGGCGCGGCGAGCTGGTGCTGCCCCTGATTGGCGCGGCCAGCCGCGACCCGGCCCGTTACCTTGATCCCGACACGCTGGACATCACGCGCAGCCAGGGCAGCTCTCTGGCCTTCGGTTCGGGGCCGCACGTGTGCATGGGCGCGGCGCTCACGCTCATGGAGGCCAAGATGGTCTTTGGCCAGCTGCTAAAAAGATGGCCCGGGCTCAGCCTGGTCGATGCCGCGCCGCGCTGGGGCGACAAGCCAGCCTATCGCGGGCTGGTGACGCTGCCGCTGCGGCAGGCTGCGGCCTCTTGAGGCAGCGGGGTCAGCCCGCCGGCCGTACCAACGGAAACGGCGGCAACCCTGCCAGGATCGCCGGCCCATAGCGCATCGTTGCCAGCCGGGTATCGCACACCGTGATCACGGCCCGGTCCGTCACCGTGCGCACCCCGCGCCCGGCCCACTGGGCCAGCTTCATGCTGGCGCGCGGCACGGACAGTTCGGTAAACGGATCGCGCCCCTGGGCGCTCAGCCATTCGGCCAGGGCTTCCTCGACCGGCGAGTTTGGCGGCGTGAAAGGCAGCTTGTCGATCACCACATGATCGCACAGCTGGCCCGGCAGGTCGATGCCTTCGCCGAAGGACTGCAGGCCAAAGATGATGCTGCGTTCGCCGGCCTTGATGCGCCGGCTGTGCTCTTTCAGCAGTTCGGTGCGGGAACGAACGCCCTGGACCTGCACCTGGCTCGCCAGGTCCGGGGGCAGAGCAGCGTGGCAGGCCTGCATCTGCCTCCTGGAGGTGAACAGCACCAGTTGCCCGTGGTGGTGCTCGCGCAGCAGCGCTGGCAGTTTTTGGCACAGCTCGTCAGAAAAGCCCGGGCTCTTCGGTGAATGCTGCATCGGGGCGATACGCAGCTCGCCCTGGGTGGCGTAGTCAAAGGGCGAGGCCACGACCAGGGCCCGGCGCTCTGGAAAGCGGTTCATGCCGCTGAGCCGGTCAAAGAAGTCAAAGCTGCCGCAGGCCGTCAGCGTGGCTGAGGTGCAGACAGCGGCGCTGACCTTGTTCCACAGGTTTTTTGACAGGACCTGGGCTGCCGTCATCGGGCTGGCGCACAGCCAGGCGTCGGGCGTGGTGTCGACCACATCCTCGGCCCACTCCAGCCACTTGGCCCACGGCACCCGGTCGTGGGTGGCGCAGGCGCTGAACAGCTTGTCCAGCGTGCTCAGGCGTGACAGGTAGACGCCCAACTCGACCCCGGCACGGCTTTGCTCCTCGCGCTCGGAAGGGGATTGCGACTCGTCGGGCTCCATCAATGCCGCAGCGATACCGGAGACCACCGAGGTGATGGCCCGAAGCAGCGTGGCGAGCTGCTCGCACTCGGGAATCAAGGCCTCGGGTATCCGGCCTTGCGGGAAGCGGTGAACGGCATGGTCGGCGCTGACGAGGTGGGATTCCTGCCAGTAGCTCTCCAGAATCGCCAGCTTGTCGGTGCAGCCGGTGATGAGCTGGGCAAAAGCCACCGGGTCCGGGCGGGTGGAGGCCGGCAGCACACGGCCATGGCGCAGCGCCACCGTGCGCAGGCTGGTGAGCAGCTTGCTGCTCAGCCCCAAGCGGGCGCGGTACGAGAACTGGTCGGCCGCGATGCCGGGCAGATGGTGAGCTTCGTCAAACACGAACAGCGTGTTGCCCGGATCGATCAGGCTGCTGTCGGTCTGCAGGGTCGCCAGGATCAGCGCATGGTTGGCCACCTGCAGCGTGGCGCTGGCGGCCTGGCGCCTGGCCTTGAAGAAGGCGCAGCTCCTGAAGAATTCGCATTTTCCGCCATTGCAGGCATGGGCATTGGCCTGGACCTGGCGCCAGTCCTGAGGGTCGGGCGGCTGCGCCAGGCTGTCGATGTCGCCGTCCCAGCTGCCCGCATGCAGTTTTTTGGCAGCGCTCTTGAACCAGCGCATGGCTTCAAGGGGGTCGCGCGGGATGCCTTTGGCTTGCCAGCGGGCATCGGCCAAGGCATCCTGGAATTCGCCCGTGAGCAGGCTGTCCTGCACCACGTCATGGATCACCCCTTCCAGGCGGCTCTCGCAGACATAGCGGGCACGGCCCTTGAGGATGTCGTAAGTCAGCTCGGGTATGATTTCGGCCAGCCGTGGCAGGTCTTTCTGGAACAGCTGCTCCTGCAAAGCCACGGTGGCGGTGGAGACGATGATGGTCTTCTTGAGCACCTCGGAGGCCACGATGGCGGCCAGGCAGTAAGCCACCGTTTTTCCGGTACCGGTTCCCGCTTCGAGCTGCGCCAGGTGGCTGCCTGTGCGGTCCTCGTCGTCGGGTGCTTTTGCCGACAGAAAAGTCAGCAGCGCTGCCTGCATCATCTGGTACTGACCGGGCCGCGCGATGAAGCCGGGCCAGTCGGCGGCGACCTCTCCGTACAGCAGCTCCAGGCGGATGCGCGCCGCCTCCAGCCGATCGGGATCGATGCCGCGCTCGCACGCATAGGCTGGCACCACGGCAGACCGGTCAGCAGGCAGGTCAGCAGGCAGGTCAGCAGGCAGGTCAGCAGGGGAAATCGGACGAGGTTCTGGCGGAGGAGGGGATGGCGTTACGGACAAACTCATCCGGCTGATTATCGGAGGTGCCGCCAGCATTTGAGTTGCGAACGCATGGCCGCGCGGCTGGCTTGTCCCGAGGCTGCGTTCAGCATCGCCCACGGCCTCAGCTGCATTGATCTGATGTGAGGCGGTGAGTGTCGCTTATTTGGCGGCCAGCAGCGCAGGAGGGTCGGGGGTCACGTCGGTCGTGAG
>JBDSZF010000221.1:0-11566 GCA_039925285.1 Polaromonas sp. | reverse complement strand
CTGCGTTTGAGCAAGAATTTGACGTCTTTTGGCCTCACCCATTTGGTGACCTCTGTAAATCCGTTGAAACTCGCTCCCAGTCTAGCTTGCAGCCGCTTTCGTTGGCTTCAACTGCCGAAAATAGGTTAACTCCGACATCGTGCCAAAGGGATGAAGAAGGGCAAGGGATTGCCGCGTGTCCGGCCGAGCGGCCGCAGCGTTGCGTGGAGGGCAGGGCCGCGGCCGGGCTGCGCGGGATCTGCGCCTGCGGGCGCGCCCATGCACAAGGGACGCGCGCCGCGAGGCATGCCGGCGCGGGATGGCGTGTCGGCCTGGCTAGACGGTTTTGCGGCGCATGCCGGGAGCGGCCTGGGCGCGCTTCATGGCAGGGACTGCGGCGGGGGCTGCGGCGGCGGGACGGCTGCCGAAGGCGTAACGCAGGCCGAAGGCGAGCACCATCACGCCCAGGCTCGCCACGCCCAGCAGCAGCGGCTGGCGCTGGTCGGGAATGAAGGCCATGGCCACCACGATGCTGACCATGCCGGCGATGGCGACATACGTCAGGTAGGGGAAGCACCACATCCGGATGCGCAGGCGCTCGGGTGCCTCGCGCTCGAGCTTCCTGCGCAGGCGCAGCTGCGACACGGCGATCAGCAGGTAGACGAAGATGGCCACCGTGCCGTAGGAGTCGACCAGGAACTGGAATGCCTTGTCGGGCGACACGTAGGACATGATGACCGAGATGTAGCCAAACGTCGTCCCCACCAAAATGGCGCGCACCGGAACGCCATTGCGGCTGAGCTTGGTCAGCGCCTTGGGCGCGTCACCGCGCTTGGTCAGCGCAAACAGCATGCGCGACGAAGCGTACAGGCCCGAGTTGAGCGCCGAGAGCACGGCCGTCAGCACGATGGCGTTCATCACCTGCGCGGCGCCCGGGATGCCGATGGCCGCCAGGGCGCTGACATACGGGGTGTTGATGCCGACCGAGTTCCAGGGAACGATGGCGCACACCAGCGTGATCGAGCCAACATAGAAGAACAGCACGCGGGTGATCACCGAATTGGTGGCCTTGGCGACCGCTTTTTCAGGCTCGGCCGTTTCCGCCGCCGCAATCGTCACGATTTCGGCGCCAAAGTAAAACGCCGTCGCAGCCACCGCACCGGTAAAGATGGGCAGGATGCCGTTGGGGGCAAAGCCGCCATGTCCGGTGAAGTTGAAAAAGCCGGGCGATGCAATCCCGGTGCTCATCGCTGGCCACAGCCCCAGCACATACAGGCTGCCGAGGAACAAAAACACCAAAATGGCCGCCACCTTGATCGAGGCGAACCAGAACTCGAACTCGCCAAAGGACTTGACCGAGACCAGGTTGGTCAGCGTCAGCACGATGAGCAGCCCCAGCCCGAGCATCCATTGCGGAACGTCCGGCAGCCAGAATGAAAGCAGCTGCGCTCCGGCCACGGTTTCCACCGCGACCACGATGACCCAGAAATACCAGTACATCCAGCCCGTCAGAAAGCCCGCCATCGCAGAGCCGACCGGGCTGTCGGCAAACGCAGAACGCGCGTATTCGTAGAACGAGCCGACAGTCGGCATCGCCACCGCCATTTCGCCCAGCATGCGCATGATCAGCACGACCAGCAGGCCGGTGAGCAGGAACGAGATGATGGCGGCGGGGCCGGCGGCCTTGATGACCACCGAGCTGCCGACGAACAGGCCGGCGCCGATCACCCCGCCCAGCGCGATCATGGTCATGTGTCTTTGCTTGAGGCTGTGCTGCAGTCCCGAGGCGGGCTGCTGGTTACTTCTGGGATCCATGGGATGTCTCCTGATGTCTGTAAAAAAATTCGCAACTGTTGTGGTGTCGTTGCTTGGTAAGAAAGAAGAAGGCCAGTCCTGCTTAAAGGGTGTTGTGGACAGTGTTTTTGGCTTGCTTCGCAGCCATGGACGGGGTGGGTGAAACTTCAGCCGGCTTTTTAAAAGAAGTCCGGCCCCCCGCATTTAATGGTGATGAAAATAGTAGCGATCGCTTCTTCTCTTTGATAGAACCAGAAGGCTGGAGTCGCTGGGGCCAGGTACTAGGGGAAACCCGTGTTTGCGGCCTTTTCATGCACAGTCTGGCATCGGCATGCCTCGTCGAGGTGATGCAATGTGAAGCGAAAATAAAAAAGGCAAAGACAAACGATGCGCCTTGTGGCGCATGGGTTCGGATGTGCGCTATGAGCGCCGGTCTTTTAGCCCAGCAGGGTAAACAGCGAGCGTGCCAGGCTCAGCGTGGCCAGCGCGATCAGCAGGTTCAGCACATGGCTGCGGAACTGCTCGTGCGACACGCCGCTGAACGAGCGCTGGCCAACCGCGATGCCGGCCAGCATGGCGGGCGCCAGCCAGAGCGCCCATTTCAGGGTGTCAGTGCCAAACAGATGGCCCGTCGCCGAGGCGGACGAAGGAATCAGCGCGGCGCCGGCTAGCGCCACCACATCGCTGAACAGGATCAGCGCGATCAAGGTGGCGCGCAGCGCCGCCGGCGCCATGCGCGTGGCGCTGAGCAGCACCGCCAGCATGATGCCGCCTATGGCCGCCACGCCGGTGATGAAGCCCGACGCCAGTCCGGCGCCGAACTTCATCCGCGTGGTCGGCACCAGCTGCGCATGGCGGCCGCTGCGCAGCAACAGCGCGGCCATCAGCAGCAAGGCGCCAATCAACAGTCGCAACTGCGCCTCCGGCAGCCACGCCAGCAGCGCCAGGCCCAGCGGAATCGCCAGCAAGGTGCCCAGCGCCAGCCATTTGAACCAGGGCATGTCGATGTCGCGCGCCACGCTGCGCAGCTGGCTCAGGCTGGCCAGGATTTCCAGCATGAACAGCGCCGGCACCACCAGCGCGGGCGAGACCACCAGCGACATGCCCGCCACCGTGATGGCCGAAAATCCAAAGCCCGCAAAACCGCGCACCAGGCCGGCGGCAAACACCAGGCACAGGCTGAAGGCCAGCAGCAAGGGCGCCAGCGGGGGCGTCAGCAGGCCGTCAGTCATGGCAAGTGCTTTTTTGGGTGTTGCATGGCGTTCAGCGCCGGCGCTGGCCGGCGATCAGCATGACGATGTCGCGAAACACCTCGTTGGTCACTGACGCCGACAAGTCCAGCGCCTGGCTTTTGCTGTAGTAGGGGCTCAAATCGAGCCCCACGCCAACGCCAAAAATCTCCGCCTGGCCGGTCTGTTCCAGCTGCGTCACCACCTGGCGCAAGTGGTGGTCGAGGTAATGCGTGTCATTGGCCTGGTGGGTCGCGCCGTCCATCGGGCAGCCGTCGGAGATGACGATCAGCAGGCGCCGGCCTTCGCCGCGTCCCTGCATGCGCTGGCAGGCCCAGGCCACGGCTTCGCCGTCAATGCCTTCGCGGAACAGGTCGCCTTTGAGCAGCGCTGCAATGTCGGGGCGCGCGCGGCGCCAGGGCGTGTCGGCGTCCTTGAACACCATGTGGCAGACCTCGTTGAGCCGTCCCGGATGCGCCGGCTGGCCGGCGCGCAGCCAGTCGCGCCGGGCACGGCCGCCATTCCACGCGCCGGTGGTGAAGCCCAGCACCTCGCTGGTCACGCCGGCCTGCTCCAGCGCGCGCACCAGCACGTCGACGATCATGGCCACCGACTCGATATGCTCGCGCATCGAGCCCGAGCAGTCGATCAGGAAGTTCACCTGGCAATGGGCCACCGGCTCGTAGCGCTCGATGCGAAACAGCCGCCGCTCGGTGGGAGAGGCGACCAGCTGCGCCAGCTGGCGGCCGTCGATATGGCCTTCTTCCTGGCCACCGTCCCAGCCTTCGCGCGTGGGCACGGCCAGCAGCGCCTTGAGCTGGCGCGCCAGGCGCGCCACATGGATGCCCTGGCCGGCAATGCGTTTGTCCAGCCGCTCGCGGTATTCGCGCAGCAGGCCTGCGCGCACCAGTTCGGCCGCCCGAACCTCGCGGTCATAAGCCCTGGTAAACACCCGGTAGCCGTCCTCGGACTCCTCCAGCACGCGGCTGTTGCCCGAAGCCGGCTTGGCAATGCCGTCGCCAGCGTCCTCGTCTTCAAAATCCGTCCACAGCCGGAAGGCATTGCGCGGCAGCTTTTTGCGGTCTTTTTCCGACGTGTCGCGCTGGTCGTCGTCGGCTTCCTGCGTGCTGTGAACCATCGCCGACACGGCGTGCGCAATGGTCAGCGCATGCTGCGCGTAAGCGGCCTGGTCAAAGCGCGTGCGGCGCAGCCGGGCCAGGCTGTGGCCCAGCGTGGGCGCCAGCGCCATGCGCGTGGCCTCGATGAAATCCTCGGTGGCGTGCAGCACCGGCTCGGCCGTCACGCGGGAGCGGCAGATCTGCGCCACGGTGTAGAGCAGGATGCCGCTGGCCGTTTCGGTCAGGCCGCTGTGGTGAAAGGCCAGTGACCACTGCTCATGGCGATGCCTGAGGTTGCGCACCAGGCCGGGCATATCCGGCGGCGCCAGCGCTTCGCAGCGCAACTGCTCGAGCATCTCGAACAGCATGCGCGCCAGCGGCTCCACGGGGCTCAGGCTGCGGTGCAAGTCGGCGTCCGAATGCGCCAGGCGCAGCGCCATGCCGTCGGCCGCGCCGCGAAACGAGCCGAAGTCGTCCGTTTCGAGCGATGGGCTGAGGTGCGGCGCAAACAGCGGCAGCGCCTGCTCGCCACGGTACAGGCGTCGGCCGCGAAAATGCAGGTCCGCTTCGCCGCTGACGGCGCGGATGGCCGCCGCGCACAACTCCTCGACCCGCTGCTGCTGCCTGGCGGCGGCCTGGGCGTCGGCAGGCGTAGGCGTCACGGTGTGGCAGCGCCAGCGTCAAGCGCGTAGGACTCGTCCAGTTCCCGGTCAAAGCAGCGCTGGAAATACTCGGCCACGATGGGGCGCTCGGCCTCGTCGCATTTGTTCAGGAAGGACAGGCGAAACGCCACCGCCGGGTCGCGGAAGATCTCGGCATTCTCGGCCCAGGTGATCACGGTGCGCGGCGACATCAGCGTCGACAGGTCGCCGGCCGCAAAGCCCTTGCGCGTCAGATCGGCCACCGCCACCATAGACTCGATCAGCTTCTGGCCCGCCGCATCGGCGAAATGCGGCACCCGCGCCTGCACAATGGCGACTTCCTCGGCGCGCGGCAGGTAGTTCAGCGACGCGA
This sequence comes from Polaromonas sp., assembly GCA_039925285.1. Taxonomy (GTDB): domain Bacteria; phylum Pseudomonadota; class Gammaproteobacteria; order Burkholderiales; family Burkholderiaceae_C; genus Polaromonas. Next base: position 6,432 of record JBDSZF010000221.1, on the reverse strand, counting down.
AGATGTTCCAGCGGTCGATTTGCGCATGGTTCAGGCGCTGCGCGCCGTGGTAGAGCCCGCTCAGGTTGCCCAGGCCGACGGTATTGGCGGTGGCAAACAGGCGAAAGAAAGGATGGGGTTTGAGCACGCGGTTCTGGTCCATCAAGGTGAATTTCCCGTCGCGCTCGAGCAGCCGCTGGATCACGAACATCACGTCAGGCCGGCCGGCGTCATATTCGTCAAAAATCAGTGCCACCGGCCGCTGCAGCGCCCACGGCACGATGCCTTCCTGAAACTCGGTGACCTGCTGGCCGTCGCGCAATACCACGGCATCCTTGCCGACCAGGTCCAGGCGGCTGATGTGGCCATCGAGGTTGACGCGCACGCAGGGCCAGTTCAGCCGCGCCGCCACCTGCTCGATATGGGTCGATTTGCCGGTGCCGTGAAGGCCTTGCACCATCACGCGGCGGTCGCGCGAGAAGCCGGCCAGCAGCGCCAGCGTCACGTCCGGGTTGAAGCGGTAGGCCGGATCGATGTCGGGCACATGGTCTTCGGTTTCGCTGAAGGCGGGTACCTGCAGATCGGTGTCGATGCCGAAAACCTCGCGCACGGAAATCATGCGGTCAGGGCGGGTGTGGGTCAGATCGGTCATGGGCCTTCTCTCTGAAAATGGGTTAGGCGCTCGCACTGGCAGGCAGGGCCGGCGCGGCGTCGGCTTCAATATGGCTTAGCGCCTCGGCGGCGCGCTGCAGTGCCGGCAGCAGGTGCAGGGCTTTTTCAAGCGTTAACCGCATGATGGGCGCCTGCACCGCCACGCACAGGTTGGAGCGGCCGCTGGCATTGGGCACCAGCACGGCCACACACAACAGGCCAGGCAGAAATTCCTCGTTGTCCAGCGCAAAGCCCTGGCGCTTGACCTGCTTGAACTCTTTTTCGAGCTGCTCCATGTGCGTCAGCGTCTTGGGTGTGTAGGCCTCCAGCGGCGCATGGGCCAGCAGCCGCTGGCGCTGCGAGGACGTCATCTCGGACAGGAACACCTTGCCGCTGGCCGAGCAGTGCGCCGGCACGCGCGAGCCCGGATGCAGGTAAAAGCGCAGCGGCGCGGCGGTCTCGACGCGGTCCAGGTAGATCACCTCGCTGCCCGTCAGCGCCGTGAGGTTGCAGCTTTCCCCGACCTCGTCGACCAGGTGGCGCAGCACGGCATGGCGCGCGCCGTGCAGGATGTCGTTGAGCAGCAGGTTCTCGGCCAGCCGGCGCAGCCGCACGCCGGTGCCGTAGTGGCGACCATCGGCGCTGCGCTCGAGCAGCCCCGCAGCCTCCAGTTGCTGAAGCATGCGATGAAGCGTAGGCTTGGGGATGTGAATTTCCTCTGCCAGCGCCTGCAGGGAAAACATCTGGTCCTTGGTCGCAATGGCTTCCAGCAACGAAAACAGTCGCAGCGTCGGGGTGTCGCCGTTGATTTCAAGGAGGTCTGGCTTGAGGTTTTTCACGATTTCCATGCACTAATGATAGTTGAATTCCGGAAATTGAGAATAAATATTCTATTTTTTAAAATTTCATTGACCTTTTTCAAAAACATTCATAACATTCGAGCCAATTCCAGATAAATGGAATTAAACGTATCAATTTTTTGATTAATCAGCTGAAAACCTCACTGTAGGAGACTTTCCATGAGCCAGACCAAGCCTGCCACCTCCGCCGTCACCGGCGTCCAGAAGATGACCCCGTCGGAAGCCTTTGTTGAAACCCTGGTCGCCAATGGCGTCACCGACATGTTCGGCATCATGGGTTCAGCCTTCATGGACGCGATGGACATTTTTGCTCCCGCCGGCATCCGCCTGATTCCCGTGGTGCACGAGCAAGGCGCTGCCCACATGGCCGACGGCTACGCCCGCGTGTCGGGCCGCCATGGCGTGACCATCGGCCAGAACGGCCCCGGCATCAGCAACTGCGTGACCGCCATCGCCGCCGCCTACTGGGCGCACAGCCCGGTCGTCATCATCACTCCCGAGACCGGCACCACCGGCATCGGCCTGGGCGGCTTCCAGGAAGCCAACCAGCTGCCCATGTTCGAGGAGTTCACCAAGTACCAGGGCCACGTGACCCACCCCAAGCGCATGGCCGAGTACACCGGCCGCTGCTTTGACCGCGCCATGAGCGACAACGGCCCGACGCAGCTCAACATCCCGCGTGACTACTTCTACGGCGAGATCGAGTGCGAGATCCCCCAGCCCCAGCGCGTCGATCGCGGTGCCGGTGGTGAAGAGTCCCTGAAGGCGGCTGCCGAGCTGCTGGCCACGGCCAAGTTCCCGGTCATCCTGGCCGGCGGCGGCGTGGTGATGGGCGGCGCGGTGGAACAGTGCAAGGCCCTGGCCGAGCGCCTGGGCGCGCCTGTGGTCACCGGTTACCTGCGCAATGATGCTTTCCCCGCCAGCCACCCGCTGTGGGCCGGCCCGCTGGGCTACCAGGGTTCCAAGGCGGCCATGAAGCTGATCGCCCAGGCTGACGTGGTGGTGGCGCTGGGTTCGCGCATGGGCCCGTTCGGCACGCTGCCACAGCACGGCATGGACTACTGGCCCAAGACGGCCAAGATCATCCAGGTCGAAGCCGATCACACCAACCTGGGCCTGGTCAAGAAGATCTCGGTCGGCATCTGCGGCGACGCCAAGGCGACCGCCGCCGAACTGACGCGTCGTCTGGCCGGCAAGACCCTGGCCTGCGATGCCACCAAGGAAGAGCGCGCCAAGACCGTCAAGGCTGAAAAGGACGCCTGGGAAAAGGAGCTCGACGAGTGGACCCACGAGAAGGACGCGTTCAGCCTGGACATGATCGAGGAAAACGCCAAGGAAAAAACCTTCAACGGCGGCGAGTACCTGCACCCGCGCCAGGTGCTGCGCGAACTCGAAAAAGCCATGCCGCCGCGCGCCATGGTGTCCACCGACATCGGCAACATCAACTCGGTGGCCAACAGCTACCTGCGTTTTGAAGAGCCGCGCAGCTTCTTCGCACCGATGAGCTTCGGCAACTGCGGCTACGCATTGCCGACCATGATCGGCGCCAAGCTGGCCGCGATGGATCGCCCTGCCATTGCCTATGCCGGCGACGGCGCCTGGGCCATGAGCATGGTCGAAATCCTGACCGCCGTGCGTCACGACATCCCGGTCACCGCCGTGGTCTTTCACAACCGCCAGTGGGGCGCCGAGAAGAAGAACCAGGTTGACTTCTACAACCGCCGCTTCGTCGCTGCCGAGCTGGAGAACGAAAGCTGGTCCGGCATGGCCAAGGCCATGGGCGCCGAAGCCATCATCGTGGACAGGCTCGAAGACGTCGGCCCGGCGCTCAAGAAGGCTGTTGACATGCAGATGAACGAAGGCAAGACCTGCGTCATCGAGATCATGTGCACCCGCGAGCTCGGCGATCCGTTCCGCCGCGACGCGCTGGCCAAGCCGGTGCGCCTGCTCGAGAAGTACAAGGACTACGTCTAAGTAAGTCTTCCAGCGCGCCGCATGGTCCCTTTCAGGCCATGCGGCGCGTTTTTTTTATCTTGTGTGGAGACAACAGCCATGACTATTTCCGAACTTGCCCCGCGCGCCGGCAGTGCGCCGACCTCGGGCGAAACCTCCCATCCGCATCTGCGCGCGCTGGTGGAAGCGGCCAAGGCACGCGGACCGGTCCGCGTCGCCGTGGCCTACCCGTGCGATGCATCCTCGCTGGGCGCCGCCGTCCAGGCGCACCAGGCCGGCCTGATCACGCCCATTCTGGTCGGGCCGGTCGCCCGCATCCAGGCCGTTGCCGCAACCGCAGGGCTGGACCTGGCCGGCATCGAATTGCACGACACCCCGGACCAGCCCCGCGTTACGGCCGCCAAGGCCGCCGCGCTATGCGGCGAAGGCCAGGCCGCTGTCCTGATGAAGGGCAGCCTGCACAGCGACGACCTGCTGGCCGCCGCCGTCTCGCGCGACGCCGGACTGCGCAGCTCGCGCCGCGCCAGCCATGTATTCGTCATGGACGTTCCGGGCTTCAACCGCCCGCTGCTGATGACCGATTGCGTCGTCAACATCGCCCCAACGCTGGCCGAAAAGCGCGACATTGCGCAAAACGCCATCGACCTGGCGCGCGCCATCGGCATCGAGCTGCCGCATGTCGCCATCCTGTCGGCGGTGGAAACCGTCAACCTGGCCATCCCCGGCACGCTGGACGCTGCCGCGCTGTGCAAGATGGCCGAGCGCGGCCAGATCAGCGGCGGCGTGCTCGACGGCCCGCTGGCGCTGGATAACGCCATTTCGGCCGAGTCGGCGCGCAACAAGGGCATCGTGTCCAGCGTGGCCGGCCGCCCCGACGTGCTGCTGATGCCCGGCCTGGAAACCGGCAACGTGGCCTACAAGCTGCTGGTCTACCTGGCCGGCGCCGAATGTGCCGGTCTGGTGCTCGGCATGCGCGTGCCCATCGTGCTGACCAGCCGCTCCGACTCGGTCGCCAGCCGCATTGCATCCTGCGCGCTGGCCGTGCTGATGTGCCCCGCAGCCAATAAGAAAGAGCGTGCAGCATGAGCGCAGGCCACCAGGCGCTGGCCGCAGGCCAGCCTTCCCGGGTGCGCCAGGTGACGCACCTGCTGCCCGGCGTCGGCCTGTCGGCGGTGATCGCCATGGCCGCCACCACGGTATCGATACTGCATGGCGGCCCGCAATTCCTGTATGCGCTGTTTTTTGGCATTGCCTTTCACTACCTCAGCCAGGAAACCAGGACCCGGCCCGGCATCGAGTTTTGCGCGCGCGGCGTGCTGCGCTTGGGCGTTGGCCTGCTGGGCGCGCGCATCACCGCCACGCAAATCGCCGGTCTCGGCTGGGAAACCGCTGCGATTGTGGTGGTCGCGGTGCTCTCGACGCTGCTCTGCGGCACAGTGCTGGGCAAGCGCTTCGGCATGACGCGCGCCCAGGGCGTCCTGTCGGGCGGCGCGGTCGCCATCTGCGGCGCTTCGGCGGCGCTGGCGATCTCGGCGGTGCTGCCGCGCGACAAGGACAGCGACCGCTCCACGCTGATGGTGGTCGTCACGGTGACCGTGCTGTCCACCATTGCCATGGTGGTCTACCCGCTGATCGTCAAGGCTTTCGGCCTGCCGCCCGAGTTGGCCGGGCTGTTCCTGGGCGGCACGATTCACGACGTAGCCCAGGTCGTGGGGGCCGGTTACATGGTGAATCCGGAAACCGCCGACTACGCCACCATCGTCAAGCTGTTCCGCGTGTCCATGCTGGCAGTCGTTGTGGTCGTGGTCTCCAGTGTGTTCAAGAAGCAGCGCGAACAGATGGCTGAGGGCACAGAGGCCAAAAAACAACCGCTGGTGCCGTGGTTCCTGTGGGTCTTTGTGGCATTGGTGACACTGAACTCGCTAGGCGGTGTACCCGCCATCGTGCAAACTGGTTTGAATGATTTGTCGCGCTCCTGTCTGGTAGTCGCCATCTCGGCGCTAGGCGTGAAGACCTCCTTCATGCAGCTGGCGCGCGCCGGCTGGAAGCCCTTTGCCCTGTTGCTGATCGAGACCGTGTGGATGGCTGCGTTTGTGCTGGCCGTCATCCTGCTGCGCCACTGATAAATGGCAATGCGGGCTCTGCAAACGGTCCGGGTATTGGACCTTCCTTAGCAGCCATCGAAACGCGGCTTGCGCTTTTCGATGAAGGCCTGCATGCCTTCCTTCTGGTCGCGCGTGGCGAACAGCAGCTGATTGGCCTTGCGTTCGAGCATCAGCGCGGTTTTCAGCGACGCATCGACGCCGGCCAGCACCACTTCCTTGATCTGCATTGCCGCCAGCGGTGGCATGCTGGCGATCAGGGTGGCCATCTTCAGCGCCTCGGGCAGCCCATCAGGCGCGCTTCCTCGGCGCTGACGGGCTTGTCGGGGGTGCATTTAAAAGCGCGAGTTCAAATTCGAAGTGCAACTTTATGAATAACGGGTTGGGTGGGCGAGATGTGAGAGCATCCAGACCCCTCGATCGCCAAGTCAAAGTTGCCCAGAATGACCTACACACAACTCACCCAAGCCGATTTGCTTCAAGCCCGTGCAGCGCCTGGCCGATTCAAGCGTGAGCGCGCGCTGGCCGATCCACAACTGGACGAGCCTGCTGCAAAGCATGGCCAATCACTGGAGCGGGTTGACCGTGTTCGTTGACGCGCCGTGAGTGCCCATGGACAACAACGCCGCCGAGCGCGACCTGCGCGGGCCGGTCGTGGGGCGCAAGGATTTTTACGGCTCGGGCGCGCGGTGGTCGGGACAGCTGGCCGCCACGATGTACGGCGTGCTGGCCACGCTCGGGCTGTGGAGAATCAATGTGTGCACCTGGCTGGGCGTGTACCTGCAGGCCTGTGCCGATAACGGCAACCGGGCACCGGCCGATCTGGACCGATTTCTTCCCGGGGCCATGGACGAGGCCAGGCTATCAGCCACTACTTCCGATTGAGA
>JBDSZF010000220.1:0-4791 GCA_039925285.1 Polaromonas sp. | reverse complement strand
GGCGGCGCCGACATGCTGCGCCGCGCGATGGGTAAAAAAGACGAGAAAGAGATGGCCTCGCAGCGGGAGATTTTCCGCAAGGGCGCCGCCATCAACGGCTTGGCGCAGGAAAAGGCCGACGAAGTCTTTGACTTGATGGAAAAGTTCGCGGGCTACGGCTTCAACAAGTCGCACTCGGCCGCTTATGCGCTGCTGGCCTATCACACCGCCTGGCTCAAGGTGCACTTCACCGCCGAGTTCTTTGCCGCCAACATGACGGTGGAAATGGACGACACCGACAAGCTCAAGATCCTGTTTGGTGATGCGCAAAAGATGGGGCTGAGCTTCGAAGTGCCCGACATCAACCAGGGTGACTACCGGTTTGAACCGATCAGCAACAAGGTGGTGCGCTATGGTCTGGGCGCCATCAAGGGCACCGGCAAGCAGGCCATCGAGGCCATCGTCGCTGCCCGCAAGGAGGGCGGTCCGTTCACCTCGCTGTTTGACTTTTGCGTGCGGGTGGACCGCAGTAAGATGAACAAGCGCACGGTCGAAGCGCTGATCAAGGGCGGCGCCTTCGACGAGTTGCACCTGAACCGCGCCGAACTGCTGGCCTCCAGCGAGCGCGCCTTCGAATTTGCCGCAGCGACGCAAGCCAACGCCAACCAGGGCGGTCTGTTTGACATGTCTGATTCGCATGCGGCCAGCACGCAGGAGCCGCCGCTGGTCGAGGCCGTGATGTTTGGCATCAAGGCGCGGCTGGTACTGGAGAAAACCGCGATTGGTTTTTACCTGTCAGGCCATCTTTTCGATGAGGTGGAGCAGGAAGTTCGGCAGTTCGCCAAGCGAAAAATTGACGACATGATCGATTCGCGCGAGCCGCAGTTGCTGGCCGGCATCGTGACTGACCTGCGCATCATCAACGGCAACCGCGGCAAGCTGATCATCTTCAAGCTGGACGACAAGACCGATGTGCTGGAAGTGTCGGTGGACGAAGCGACCTTTAACACCCATCGCAACCTGCTCAAGGAAGACGAACTGGTGATTGTGCAGGGCACGCTGCAGGGCGCGTCCGAGCGCTTTGGCCGGCGCTTCAAGGTCACGCAGGTGTGGGACCTGGAAACGGCGCGCTGCCGGTTCGGCAAGTATCTGCGCGTGGCCGTCAACGGCACGGCACCGGATATTTCAAGGCTGGTCAGGGCCTTTCCGCCGCGCTCCGAAATGTCGGATCAGGGGGAGTCCATGCGTGGCTTGTCGGTACGCTTGAGTTTGCGCCGGGAAGGCGCGACGGCTGAACTGCATCTGGGCGAGGCGGCCCGGTTTTTCCCGACCGATGCGGCGCTGGCCAGCTGGAAAGCGCAGGCCGACCAAGGGCTGGCCCGGATCGTTTATGAATGAAATAGTGCGATGGCGCAATAGCGGCGGTTGCAGGCAGCTATTTATTTGATAGTAAAAACCGGCCCGATTTAATTGGGCCGGAATTCGATGATCATGGGCGTTGGGACCCGGCCATCGACATCGCGCGGCAGCGAGCCGGTGCGGACAATCGCCTTGATCACCGCATCATCCCAGGCCTTGTGGCCGCTGGATTTGATCAGGCGCTGGCTCATGATGGTGCCATCCGCAGTGGTTCTCACTTCGACTTCCGCCTTGGGGTTGCCGGCGATGTCGTCGTTGAAGACTACATTGGGCAGAACCTTGGCCTTGACCCTGCCGGCGTAACCCGCTGACGGGCCGCTGGCTTTTGCAGCGCCTGCGGCCCCTGCCGAACCAGAACTGCCTTCGCCGGCCATCTTCATGATGCTCTGCTGGATGGCAGCCTGGCGCTGCTTTTCGGCAGCTGCAGCGGCTGCTGCCTTTTGTTTTGCGGCCGCTGCCGCTGCGGCAGCTTCTTTCTGCTTTTCAGCACTCGCTGCAGCGGTGGCGGCTGCGGCTGCTTTTTGCTTCTCGGCGGCGGCAGACGCTGCGGCAGCCTGCTTTTGTTTCTCGGCGGCAGCGGCTGCGTTGGCTGCAGCGGTGCGTTTTTCCTTTTCCTTTTCTCTTTCCTTTTCGTTCGCCAGCTGCCGGGCTTCCTGCTTTTTCGCCTCTGCCTTTTCGGCCAGCTCCCGGGCTTTGCGCTCTGCCAGTTCTTCTTTGGCTTTCAGCTCTTTCTCTTTCTTTCGTTCCTGCTCTTTTTCTCTCCTGGCCTGCAGTTCGGCTTCACGTTTCTCCTGCAGCTTTTCCGCCTTGCGGATTTCCGCATCTTTGTGTTGCTGGAGCAGCTTGCGTTTTTTCTCTTTTTCGAGGGCAATGTCCACATCCGGCAGCGGCGGCGTTTCCTTGATGACAGGCGCTTTGGCAACCGGCGGTGGTGCAGGGACAGGTCGGGGCTGCGGTGCTGGAATGGGCGGCGCAACGGGCTCTGGAGGCGTCGGAACGGGAGCTGGCGTGGGGGCGGGCGGTGGCGTTTCAACCCGCTGGGGCGCCGCTTGTTGCGGCATGCCCGACCACAGCTCGGCTTCAAACGATGCGGCTTCGTCGCTGCGTTTCCAGTTCACGCCCCAGGTCAGCGCTGCCATCAGCAGGATGTGGACGAGCAGCGCCAGCCCGAAAGCGCGCAGCGAACCCTTGTCGCGAGGCGGGGCAAATTCAAGGCGGTCTGCTGTGCGGGGCATGGAGGTCTGGCTATATTCCGATCAGGAGCAGGTCACTTGCTGGTTTGCACCGACAGGCCGACACGTGAGACGCCGGCTTTTTGCAGCGCATCCATGACCTGGACCACGGTTTCATACTTGATGGCCTTGTCGGCACTGATCACGACCGGCACGGCTTCTGCGCCAGCGGCCTTGACATCCGGCTCTTGCTTCACGATGTCGGCGGCGATGCTGCGCACCGAGCTCGACACGGTTTGCGTCTTGAGCCTGATCTGGATGCTCTCGTCCTTCTGGATCTCGATCCTGACCGGGTTTTGCGGCTGCTTGGCCGCCTGGCCCACTTTGGGCAGGGCAATCATGCTGGGTGTGATCAGCGGCGCCGTCACCATGAAGATGATCAGCAGCACCAGCATGACGTCGATGAACGGCACCATGTTGATCTCACTGACGATGCGGCGGCCCCGGCCGCGCGAACTGACTGCTGGCATGGCGGTTTCCTTTAGGTCTTAATGACCCGAAGGCGACTGCGCGCCCAGGTTGCGCTGCAAAATATTGGAGAACTCTTCAATGAAAGTCTCCAGGCGATTGGCGATGCGGTCAATGTCGTGCGCAAAGCGGTTGTAGGCCACCACGGCGGGAATGGCCGCAAACAGGGCAATGGCCGTGGCCACCAGCGCTTCGGCAATGCCGGGCGCCACCGTGGCCAGGGTCACCTGTTCCATCGCCGCCAGGCCGGTAAAGGCATGCATGATGCCCCAGACCGTGCCGAACAGGCCGACATAAGGCGACACCGAGCCGACGGTCGCCAGAAACGACAGATTGACTTCAATCGCATCCATTTCGCGCTGGTTGCTGGCCCGCATGGCGCGGCGCGCACCGTCGAGCAGGGTGCCGGTGTCGGTGATGTGGCGCTCACGCAGTTTCTGGTATTCGCGCATGCCGCTGGCAAAAATGCGTTCCATGGAGCCCGAGGTTTTGGCGTTTTGCGCAGCGCCTGCAAACAGATCGTTCAGGCTGGTGCCTGACCAGAACTCGCGGTCAAATTCATCATTGAGCTGTTGGGCCCGCTTCAGGGCAACCACCTTGCGGAAAATGGCGGCCCAGCTGGCAATGGAAATGCCAATCAGCAAGGCGACCACGGCCTGGACCACCCAGCTGGCATGAAGAAGGAGGCTGACAATTGAAAGGTCTTGGTTCATGGAGAATTTTTATCAGGTTTTCAAGCTGTCAAGAATAGACGCAGGGATGCGCATAGGCTTGAAGCTGGTGCCATGGACCCAGCCAATCCGTATCGTGCCTTGACAAAGCAGGGTGGCCGGAAGTTCAGCTGTCTGCTCTGTTTTTAATAGCGCCTGCTGCTTGATTATCATGGACGCACGGCCGGTTTCTATCAGGCCGGCGGTAACAATCAGTTCATCATCAAGACGGGCAGGACGGTGATAGCGAATCGTGGTGTCCGTCACCACAAACATGCCGCCCGTGCTGTCCTTCAAGCGCTGCTGCTCAATGCCCAGTGATCTGAGCCACTCGGTGCGCGAACGTTCAAAAAACTTCAGGTAGTTGGCATAAAAAACGATGCCGCCAGCGTCGGTATCTTCCCAGTAGACGCGGATCGGCCACTCGAAGGGTGCGGGCTTGTCATGCTCCCTTCCCCTCTGGGGAAGGGTTGGGGCGGGGGCACTCATGCCAGCACCGACTCCAGTCGCGCGACGGCTTCCTTGAGTTGCGCCATCGAGTTGGCCGTCGAAAAGCGCACAAACTGCTCCGGTGCCGCGTGGCCGAAATCCCGGCCTGGCGTGACGGCCAGATGGGCGCGCTTCATCAGTTCAAAGGCAAAATCCCAGCTGCCGCTCACGCCCAGCCGGGCAGCCGCATCGGTGCAGTCGGCATAGGCATAAAAAGCACCGTCGGGCATGACTGGCACGCGCAGGCCCAGGCGGTTCAGTTCGGGAATGAAGTAGTCGCGGTGCGCCTTGAATTCGGCCCGGCGGTGTTCGTATTCGGCCAGGCTTTCCGGCTCAAAGCAGGCCAGTGCGGCATGTTGCGACACGGTGCTGGCGCAGATGAACAGGTTTTGCGCGATCCGCTCGATCACCGGCGTCAGCGCTTCGGGAACCACCAGCCAGCCCAGCCGCCAGCCGGTCATGCTGACATATTTGCTGAAGCTGTTGATGCTGAT
>JBDSZF010000219.1:0-3569 GCA_039925285.1 Polaromonas sp. | reverse complement strand
ACCGGAATTGCCTTTCAGATAAAAGATGATCTGTTTGATTATGGAAATGACGATGGTGTTGTTGATCCAGGCCAGGGGGTTTTTGTGCGTTGTCTTGGTCGTTGACATGGGTTCTCCGATCAGGCTTGCCGCGCCAATGCAGCAGTTGTTGGACAGCTATCTCGATGCAGCCAAAAAAGCCGCAAGGTGTGAGGCGCGCTGACCCCGGAACGGGCTGGCCGCTCCGGGGTCAGGATCAGCCCTTCATGGGTTTAACGGCCGAGGACTTTCTGCACCCTGTCCAGCTTGTCCTTGCCGCCAATGCTCTTGTAGAACTTGGGCCACACGGTGGACGTGGCCTTGGCGATGAACTCCTTCTCGCCATCGGCCGGCTCGACAATCTGCATACCCTTGGCGACCAGGTCTTTCTTGATCTTGCTTTCCGTGTCATGCAGGTACTTGAAGCTGTGCTCGGTGGCCTCGGCGCCTGCATCCAAAATAGCCTTCTTGACGTCGGCCGGCTGGCGCTTGAACATCGATTCACTGACCACCAGCGGCTCCAGCGAGAACACATAGCGCAGGTTGGTGATGTACTTTTGCACCTCGTTGAACTTCATCGCCGAGACGGTGATGTAAGGGTTGTCCTGGCCGTCAACCACGCCTTGCTGCAGCGCGGTGAAGGTTTCCGACCATGCCATGGGCGTCGGGTTGATGCCCCATGACTGGTAGCTGGCAATCATGATCTCGTTCTTGGGAACGCGAATCTTCAGGCCCTGCAGGTCGGCCACGGTCTTAACCGGTTTCTTGGAGTTGGTCAGCACGCGAAAGCCCGAGTAGGCCCAGCCGACGATGCGCACGTTGGCGTCGCGCAGCGTGTTTTCGGTCAGCTCCTTGCCAATTTCGCCTTGAGTCAGCTTTTTCGCTTCTTCGGCGCTTTGAATGACGTAAGGCAGCGTCAGCACGCCAACGGTAGGCGAAAAAGGCGTGATGTTGTTGACTGCCAGGACGGAGAAGTCCAGCGTTCCCATCGCTGCGTTGTTGATGGTTTCCTCTTCGCTGCCGAGCTGGCCGTTGGGAAACAGGTCCAGCTTGTGCTTGCCGGCGGTTTTTTCTTCAAAAGACTTTTTGAATTTGGTCGCCATTTCCCATTGCGTGCCGCCTTGGGCATCGCCCACGGCCACCTTGAACGTGGCTGCAAAAGCGCTGGGCGCTGCAGCTAAAAAGGTTGAGGTTGCCAATACCGCCAACAGTGCTGTTTTCTTGAATTTCATGTTTGTCTCCTGTCGAGTCTAGTTTTAAAAAAAACAGCGACACACAGGTCGCTGTACTGAAAATCTCCGTAGTGCCCGGTAAGCAGCCTCGCGGAGGTTTTACTTCGCGGCAAGGACAGGACGGTCCTTGCGGTAGGCATTCTTGACGGCGATCTTGCCGTCCTTGAAGGTGAACACATCGACCATGCGCGCTTCGACGCGCGAGCCGTCGGCCTTGGTGCCGCAAAAGGTCGATTCCGAAACACCGCGGTCGCCGCAGACGAAGTGATCGCCATCGAGCCAGGCTGCATCCGGAAAGGTTGTCCAGGCCATCTTGAAGCCTTCGCGCAGGGCCTCGGTGCCCTTGAAGGTGCGGCCCAGCAGATCCGGTCCGGCAATGGCATGGAACTCGGCATCGTCGGTCATGAAGCTCATCAGTGCTTCGAGGTCGTGGCGGTTCCAGGCGGCTGCGAAATCCTGCAGCATTTGCGCATCAACAGTGGTGGTTTCTTGGGTCATCGTTTATCTCGCTGTGAGGTTGGAAAATTCTGCAGCCGGCAGTCACGAAAAACACCGACCGCAGTACGTAAGGACTAAAGGCATGGTAGCTAGCGCTTCTGGTCCATGATAGGACCAGGGCCGGTCAATCGTTGGGACCAGAGGCTAGGGGAAACCCCGATTGCTCGCGCATATCAAGTAAAGACTTTATCCTGGGTTGGCGCAAAGTCAGGCGGGTTGCCATAGACGTATCTCACGCCAAAGGCAATCACCAGAACGATCAGGCTGACCACGCCGAGCATCAAGGGCTGGCGCTGGTCGGGAATGAAGGCCATGGCCACCACAATGCCGAGCATGCCGGCAATGGCGATGTAGGTCAAGTAGGGGGAGCACCACATGCGTATGCGCAGGCGCAGCTGTGACACGGTGATCAGCAGGTAAGGGTGCGGCCAGGAATAACTTCCCATACCTGATCAAAATCTGGCGTTGCCCGATAGTTTTTGAAGAAGCAGGCCGGGTACGTAAAATCCAGGGATGAGTACACAGACGGGTTACGGGCAAGACATTGAGCTCAAGATGAAGCGGCTGTTTGCGACGCTGTCGGAAAAGGACCGGCGGCGCTATGCGGCGATAGAGGCGGCCAAGGCGACTGCATCGCGCACTACCCGCCGTACTGTTCCAGGCACAACCCGATCGAGCACCGTCTGTTTGTCCCTGTGACGCGCGCCTGCCGGGGCGTGACCTTTCACACGCTGGACATTGCCAGGCAGTTCATGGAGAAGGCCAAAACCACCACTGGGCTGAAGGCGACGGTCGAGGTGCTCGGCGGGGTTTATGTCAAAGGTAAAAAAGTGGCACCAGACGTGCAGTCGTTACCGGCGTGTGAGCCGCTGCCGCCGCGTTGCCCGCGCAGGAATGTTTTCAGCCTAAATCCGGCAGTTACCCAGTCAATGCAAGGGCGCCTGGCGGGAGCCAGGGCGGCAATGGGCGGGTGATTTTCGCCACCACATAGTCCACAACTGCCTTCCAGCGGTTGGCCTTGGGCAACTGCTGTGCAACTGAGCTGACATGACTGAGAGCCGCACGGATATTGGCGATGAGGGCCATCAGCTTGTCCACCGCTGCATGCATCGGCGTCAAGTGCAGCGTGGTCTGTCCGGCATGCTTGACCGCCCGGCCCACACCGGCCCGCAGCAAGGCGCGGCTCGTGATCGCCTCCATCCGGGCGCCCGGCTTGGCGGCCCGGCAATACCAACTCCACCAGTTGTACACCAGCGCCACGGCCCGGGCGCTGCTCTGGCAGCGCTCGATGTCCTGGGTCGTGAAGCCGCCCCAGCGCCACTGGTTCTTGAGCTCATCAAAACCGTTCTCGCAATCGGCCCGGTCCCGGTAAAGCTGGCCAAACACCTCCAGCGCATAAGCGCTGCTGGTCACCAGCACCGCATATTCCCAGGCCTGCACATCCTTGTCCGGCATCAACAGCTCGATCTGCTCGCCCGGCTCGTTTTTGGTTTTGCGGCTCAGTGCCAGATCCGTTTTAACGGCCCGACGCAACACCACGACCCGGCGCGCTCTGCCCCAGCCCGATAGCTTCAAGGTATCTTCAACGGCGCTCCAGCCCTGCTCGCTGGGGCCAGGTGTGCTCCAGTCATCGCGCGCAAACTGGCGCGCCAGCAAGCGCTTGACGCCCTGGGTCTGGCGCAGCTTGAACAGGCAGGGCTGCGCGCGCGACTCCAGCTCGGCAATAAAGGGGTCGTTGCCAAAGCCGCAGTCACCCCGGACCAATGCGGGGCGCTGCTCTGGCTCGAGTTGGTCCAGTACGGCGGTCAAGCCAGGGCGCGC
>JBDSZF010000218.1:0-3729 GCA_039925285.1 Polaromonas sp. | reverse complement strand
TCGCGCATCCAGGGCATCACGCCTGCCACGGTGTCGCTGCTGCTGGTGCACCTTAAAAAGAACCTGTGGAAAAACACGCTTCCCCTTAAAAATACCGAGCAGGCAGCAATTTGATGACAGCCACTGAACAGAAACTGCGGTCCACTCTGCTGGCCGGACTCGATGCATTGCAGCTGAAATTGAGCGAGCAGCAAGTTGACCAGCTGCTGGCCTACCAGGCCATGATTGCCAAATGGACGCAGGTCTATAACCTAACGTCGGTCCGCGATCCGGCTGAAATGATGACGCACCACTTGCTCGACAGCCTGGCCGCCATTCCCGCCTTGCAGCGTTATCTGCACAGCGCAGGTCTGGAGCAGGGCAGTCGCCTGCTCGATGTCGGCTCTGGCGCCGGCCTGCCGGGCGTGGTGATTGCGATTTGCTGCCCGACGGTCAGCGTCACCTGTGTTGACACGGTGGCCAAGAAAGCGGCCTTCATCAAGCAGGCGGCGCTGGCCTTGAAGCTGCCCAATCTCACAGGGCTTCATGCACGCGTGGAAAGCATCACCGAATCCTTCGATGTGATCTGTTCACGGGCATTTGCTTCGCTGCGCGATTTCACGCAATGGTCCAGCAGCGCGCTGGCGCCTCAAGGCGTCTGGATGGCCATGAAAGGCAGGAATCCGGCGGATGAACTGGCAGCATTAGCACCCAGCATCTCGATGTTTCACGTGGAACAACTGAAGGTTCCCGGCCTGGATGCCGAGCGCTGCATCCTTTGGCTGCGACCTGTATCGTAAACTCAGGCCCTTCTACTACTGGAACATTGCATGCCGGGCTCGTTTGCTGGAGTTGCCGACTATGGCGCTTTTATCATCGCCATCCTGGTCTTTCTGGCCATTCCCGGCCCCGGCAACCTGGCCCTGATCACCTCAACCGGCAAGGGCGGGATTGCCGGAGGAATGGGCGCCACCCTCGGTGTGATTGCTGGCGACCAGCTTCTGCTCTGGGCCGCTGTGGCCGGTGTTTCAGCGCTCATGGCGGCTTACCCCGCCGCTTTTCATGCCATGCAATGGCTGGGTGCGCTCTACCTGGCCTGGCTGGGCTTGCGGATGCTGCTGGCCAAGCCCGGCGCCGCCCCGATTTTGCAGATCAAACCGCGCCATTATTTCCGGCAAGCGTTGCTCATCACGCTGCTCAATCCCAAGGCCATCGTGTTCTACCTGGCATTTTTCCCGCTGTTCGTGGACCCGGCGCAGCATCAGGGCCTTAAAACCTTTGGCGTGATGGCCGCCACCATTGCCGTACTGACTTTTTTTTATGGCCTGGCAGCTGTGCTGCTGACATGGAAACTCGCCGAACGCATCCGTGCCAATCCGAAAATATCGGTCACGCTGGAAAAAGTGGCGGGCATGTTCCTGGTTGCCTTCGGTATCAAGCTGGCTCTTTCCAGGTAAAAAACCAAGCAATCCTGAATTTTCCTTTAACGGAACGACAACTGAAAAACTTATGGCCAAAATATTCTGCATTGCCAATCAAAAGGGCGGCGTGGGCAAAACCACCACCACGGTCAATCTGTCAGCCGGGCTGGCCCACATCGGCCAGCGTGTGCTGATGGTCGATCTCGATCCGCAGGGCAATGCCACCATGGGCTCGGGCGTGGACAAGCGCCAGCTCGAAATGAGCGTCTATGACGTTCTGCTCGAAGTGGCGTCCATCGTTGATGCGCGCGTGCGCAGCGAGAAGTGCGGCTACGACGTGCTGGGCGCCAACCGCGAACTTTCCGGCGCCGAGATCGAACTGGTCACGCTGGAGCGCCGCGAAATGCGCCTCAAGCAGGCGCTGGCCAAGGTTGACAAGGACTACGATTTCATCCTGATTGATTGCCCGCCATCGCTCTCCATGCTCACCCTCAATGGACTGTGCGCGGCCAATGGCGTGGTGGTTCCGATGCAGTGCGAATACTTTGCGCTCGAAGGCGTGACCGACCTGGTCAACACCATCAAGCAGGTGCATGCCAACCTGAACAAGGACCTGCAGATCATCGGCCTGCTGCGCGTCATGTTCGACCCACGCATCACGCTGCAGCAGCAGGTCAGCGAACAGCTCAAGGGGCATTTTGGCGACAAGGTGTTCAATACCGTCATTCCCCGCAACGTCCGCCTCGCCGAGGCGCCAAGCTACGGCTTGCCGGGCGTGATTTTCGACCCTTCGTCCAAAGGCGCCCAGGCTTTTGTGGCCTTTGCCCAGGAGATGGTTGAGCGCATCCGATAGCGATTAAAAACACAGCAAATTGACAGCTATTCAGTGCTATTTCCTTGAAGGTTTGAGCCGCATGAACTCCCGCAACGTACTGATTCTTCCCGGCTGGCAGGGTAGCGGCCCGGAACACTGGCAAAGCCGCTGGGAGCGCAGCCACGGCTACACCCGTCTGGAGCAGCATGACTGGATGCGGCCGCTGCGGGGCGACTGGATTGCGCGGCTTGAAGATGTGCTGCTGTCGTGCGACATTGAGCGGGATGGTCCCGCAGTGCTGGTCGCGCACAGTCTGGGTTGTCTGCATGTGGCCGCCTGGGCCGCGCACTCCCGCAACACCCATCTCGTCAGGGCGGCACTTCTCGTGGCGCCGCCCGATGTCGAGCGCGACGACTTGCGCGCCCAGCTGCCCAGCTGGTCGCCGGTGGCGCTGGGCCGGCTGCCGTTCGCAAGCCGCCTGTTCGCCAGCAGCAACGACCCTTTCTGCACCCCAGAGCGCGCCCGTCAGCTTGCCGCAGCCTGGGGCGCCAAACTCATCGACGCCGGCCCGCGCGGCCACCTGAATGCCGAAAGCGGCCTGGGTGACTGGCCAGAGGCCCATGAACAACTGCTGCAGCTGATGCGTGATACTGCCGCCTGGCCTTCACAAGACGGCGCCACCGCTTCTCCCGATTAAAGAAAGACAAGACACCTCCATGGTCACCAAAAAACAAAAAGGCCTGGGCCGCGGGCTCGAAGTGCTGCTCGGCCCCAAGGTCGATGAATCGCCCGAAGCCGCCAACGCCCTGAGCGCCGCAAGCAGCCCCGGCCTGCCAGCGTCGCTGCTGCTGACCGATCTGGTGCCTGGCCAGTACCAGCCGCGTACCCGCATGGACGAGGGCGCGCTCTATGAGCTGGCCGAATCCATCAAGGTGCAGGGGATCATGCAGCCCATCCTGGTGCGCCGCCTGGGCAACGGCCCGAACGACGGCAAGTACGAAATCATCGCCGGCGAACGGCGCTTTCGGGCCGCCAGCCTGGCCGGCCTGGACAGCCTGCCGGTGCTGATTCGCGATGTTCCCGACGAGTCGGCCGCCGCCATGGCCCTGATCGAAAACATCCAGCGTGAAGACCTCAATCCGCTCGAAGAGGCCCAGGGCCTGCAGCGCCTGGTGAAAGAATTCGGCCTGACCCACGAACTCGCAGCGCAGGCGGTGGGCCGCTCGCGCAGCGCTGCGTCCAACCTGCTGCGCCTGCTGAACCTGGCCGACCCGGTGCAGACCATGCTGATGGCTGGCGACCTGGACATGGGTCATGCACGGGCGCTGCTGGCGCTGGACCGGGCGACGCAAATCACCGCGGCCAACCAGATTAGCGCCCGTAGTCTGTCGGTGCGCGAAGCTGAAAGCCTGGTCAAAAAACTCAGCGCCGAGTTCTTGCTGAAACCCCATAAAGTCGCCTCTGAAAAGCCGCGCGACACTCGGCGCATTGAGGAAGAACTGGCCGACCTGCTGA
>JBDSZF010000217.1:0-3327 GCA_039925285.1 Polaromonas sp. | reverse complement strand
AGCGAGTCGATGAACCTGCTGAAGAACTCGTCGGTCGCGTTTGCCGTGTCGATTGCCGAACTCACCATGTTCGCGATGCAGGCGCAGGAAGAAACCTCGCGCGGCGTCGAGATCTACATTGCCGTCACCGCGCTGTACGCGATTTCAGCCTTTGCGGTGAATCGGCTGATGGCGCTGGTCGAGAAGAAAATGCAGATACCGGGCCTGATCGTGGTCGGCGCTGCCGGCGGAGGACACTGACATGTTCGGACTTGACCTGACCTTCCTGAACTGGGACATCCTGTCCAAGTTCGTCATCAACGGTTTCCTGTTCAGCGTGCAGCTGACGGTGGTTGCCACGCTGGGCGGCATCGTGCTGGGAACGCTGCTGGCGCTCATGCGCCTGTCGGGCAAACAGGTGCTGGTGATT
Source organism: Polaromonas sp. (assembly GCA_039925285.1). GTDB lineage: Bacteria > Pseudomonadota > Gammaproteobacteria > Burkholderiales > Burkholderiaceae_C > Polaromonas. The sequence goes on along the minus strand of JBDSZF010000217.1, from coordinate 2,918 downwards.
CCCGCCACCATCTACGTCAACGGCATGCGCTCGATTCCGCTGGTGATGGTGATCCTGTGGTTCTTCCTGCTGGTGCCGACGATCATCGGCCGGCCGATTGGTGCCGAGCTTTCGGCCACGATCACCTTCGTGGCCTTCGAAGCGGCTTATTTCAGCGAGATCGTGCGCGCCGGCATCCAGTCGATTTCGCGCGGCCAGGTCAATGCCGGTCGTGCGCTGGGCATGACTTACGGGCAGAACATGCGGCTGATCATTTTGCCGCAGGCCTTTCGCAACATGGTGCCGGTGCTGCTGACGCAGACCATCATCCTGTTCCAGGACACGTCGCTGGTCTATGCCATCGGGGCCTACGATCTGCTCAAGGGATTCACCACTGCCGGCAAGATTTATGGCCGGCCTGAAGAAGCTTATCTGCTGGCCGCCGTGGTTTATTTCGTGCTGTGCTACAGCCTGTCGTACATGGTCAAGCGGCTCAACAGCCGGATTGCCATCATTCGCTGACCTGGCTGCTGTGTTGCCAAACCCCCACTAATTCTCAACGCGCACACTGGAGAAAAAATGATTGAGTTGAAAAACGTTTCCAAATGGTACGGCGATGTACAGGTGCTCAACAACTGCAGCACCAACATCCAGAAAGGCGAGGTGGTCGTGGTCTGCGGGCCTTCGGGCTCGGGTAAATCGACGCTGATCAAGGTCATCAACGCGCTGGAGCCTTTCCAGAAAGGCCAGATTTTTGTCGATGGCCAGGCCGTGCATGACCCCAAGACCGACCTGCCCAAGCTGCGCAGCCGCGTCGGCATGGTGTTCCAGAACTTCGAGCTGTTTCCGCACCTGAGCGTGACCGAGAACCTGACGCTGGCGCAGATCAAGGTGCTGGGCCGCAAGCCTGACGAAGCCAAGGCCCACGGCCTGAAATACCTGGACCGCGTCGGCCTGATGCTGCACAAGGACAAGGTCCCCGGCCAGCTGTCGGGCGGCCAGCAGCAGCGCGTGGCGATTGCCCGCGCCTTGAGCATGGACCCGTTTGCCATGCTGTTTGACGAGCCGACTTCGGCGCTTGACCCTGAAATGGTCGGCGAGGTGCTCGACTGCATGATGGGCCTGGCGCTCGAAGGCATGACCATGATGGTGGTCACGCACGAGATGGGCTTTGCCAAAAAAGTCGGCAGCCGCGTGATCTTCATGGACGTGGGCGGGCGGATTCTGGAGGACTGCTCGAAAGATGAGTTTTTCAGTCACCCTGAAAACCGCCAGGCGCGCACCAAGGAATTCTTGAACAAGATCCTGCAGCACTGACGCAAGTGCAGGGCGGGCTTTGCCGCAGCCCCATGCGCAGTGGTAGGATGAAGTCTCATGCGACCCACTTCACCGTCAAACCTGTACACCAATGCGTACCTGCTCGCCGCTCCGGTGGCGTGCGCTGGTTTTCGGCGCAAGTGGCCGTATCCGCCAGTGGCACATTCCTGAGCCCGGCGATCATCCATCCTCCCATTTTGTAGCGCGTTTTTGGATCACCGGGCCTCGTCTTTCAGCGCTGGCTTACCGGTAAGCCTGTTCCGGATTTTTAGATTCAGGAGTTTATTGATGGCCACTTCCCCACATCCCGCACGCGTTTTGACAGAACTCGACCATATTCGCATCACCAATCTGCTCAAGCATCCTGACATGGCGTTTGCGGCCGAGCTGGAATCGGTCATTGACAATGCCGAGCTGGTGTCTTCCTACCAGGTGCCGCCGCAGCTGGTGACCATGAATTCACGGGTCATGATTGCCGATGGAGAAACCAATGGCGAACGCACGCTGACGCTGTGTTACCCCCCTGATACGGATCCGAACAAGGGATTTGTTTCAGTGCTTTCCCCAATCGGCACAGGTTTGCTGGGTTTGACCGAGGGCCAGATGGCCCACTGGACGACGCCCCGCGGCGCACAGAAGGCCGAAATTCTGAAGGTTGTTTTTCAGCCGGAACACAGCGGAGAGTACCTGCGCTGAACAGTTCCGCGTCAGGCCGAGGCGTCGGCGCAAAAAAAGCCCCGAATTTCGGGGCTTTTTCATTCGTTAAAACGCTTATTTCTTGCGCGCTGCGATCGATTTTTCAGCCGTCGCCACCAGGTTGGCGCCGATCTGGTTTTTCCACTTGTCATACACCGGGCGGGTTGCCTTGACGAAAGCTTCGCGTTCTTGCGGGCTGAGCTGGGTCACTGTCACGCCCTGAGTGGAAATTTCCTTGAGCAGGGGACGGTCGGCTTCGGCCAGACCCTTGCGGGCAATGGCAATTTCCTGCTTGCCGGCGTCCAGCGCAGCCTGCTTGACGATGGCCTGGTCGGCCGGCGTCCAGGAAGCCCAGACCTCCTTGTTGACGACAAAAATCAGCGGGTCTGCAACATAGCCCCACATCGTGACGTGTTTTTGCGCCATGGTGTGCAGCTTGGCGGCGGTGTAAATCGCCATCGGGTTTTCCTGGCCGTCCACCGCGCCGGTGGCCAGTGCCGGCTGGGCATCGGCCCAGCTCATCTGGGTCGGATTGGCGCCAAGCGCCGTGAAGGTGTCGAGGAACAGCGGCGAGCCGACGACGCGGATTTTCAGTCCCTTGAGGTCTTCCGGCCTCTTGATGGCCAACTTGGAATTGCTGATCTCGCGGTAGCCGTTTTCACCCCAGGCCAGCGGCATCACGCCGGCCTTGTCGATGATCCTGAAAATCTCCTTGCCCACGTCGCCCTGTGTCAGCGCGTCCATCGCGGCGTAGTCGGGCATGAGGAAGGGCAGGGAAAACAGATTCAGTTCCTTGACCTGCGGCGACCAGTTGATGGTGGAGCCCACAGCCAGGTCGATCACACCCTGTCGAATGGCGCTGAATTCGCGCGTCTGGTCACCCTGGATCAGCGAGACGCCGGGGTACAGCTTGATGTTGATGCGGC
>JBDSZF010000216.1:0-4744 GCA_039925285.1 Polaromonas sp. | reverse complement strand
GCGGCGTCAGGGTATTGAAAACCCGGCAAATGATGATGGATCTGCAGGCCCTTTAACGATTGATTGATTGCACCATGATCGCTTTATTCCATTCAGACCATCGGTCACACCTGCCCCATCCGCCCGGCACCCAAAAGACCTCCCTGTCGGTCAACATCAACAAGGTGGCGCTGCTTCGCAACACCCGGCATCTCGACATTCCAAGCGTGCTGCGCGCAGCCGAGTTGAGCCTGCAGGCAGGCGCACAGGGCATCACGGTGCATCCCCGGCCTGACGAGCGCCATATCCGCGCCGACGACGTTTATGAAATTGCGGCACTGATGAAAGACTGGCCGCATTGCGAATTCAATATTGAAGGCAATCCGCTGCAGAATCTGATGCATTTTGTGCGCGACCTGTCGGCCCGGGGCCTGCCGCTGCACCAATGCACCTTCGTGCCAGACAGCGAAGACCAGTTCACCAGCGACCATGGCTGGAGTTTTCCGCAGGATGCCGAGCGCCTCAAGCCGCACATCGATTACGCGCATGCACGCGGCGTGCGGGTCAGCCTGTTCATGGACCCGGTTCCAGAAGCCATGGCCGCCGCCAAGGCGGTGGGCGCTGACCGTGTCGAGTTGTATACCGAAAGTTATGCCAGTGCCTGGTCGGGTCCTGAAAAAAACAAGGCATTGAACCACTTTATCGAGGCAGCAAAAGCAGCCAAGGCTGTTAATTTGGGCGTCAATGCCGGCCATGACCTGAACCGTGACAACCTCACCGAATTCCTGCGCGCGGTGCCCGGCGTGCTGGAAGTGTCGATCGGACATGCCCTGATTGCTGATGCGCTGGAACTGGGTTACGACGCCACGGTCAAGGATTATTTGCGCTGCATCAATCAGGCATTTGCGCCGGCCGCTACGCCCTGATGATTTACGGCATCGGGACCGACATTTGCGATATACGCCGAATTCGCGCCAGCCTGGAGCGCCATGGTGAGCGCTTTGCCTTGAGAATCCTCAGCGAAGGCGAACTTGCCACCTGGAGAACGCGCAGCGCCCGCTGGCCAGACCGCGGCGTCAGTTACCTGGCCACCCGCTTTTCAGCCAAGGAAGCCTTCAGCAAGGCCATCGGACTGGGGATGCGCATGCCCATGACCTGGCGCCACTGCGAAATCGCCAAGACGGCCAGCGGCAAACCCGAGATTGTGCTTCACGGCGCGCTCAAGGACTGGTTTGAAGCGCGCCAGCTGACTGCCCATGTCACCGTGACCGATGAAACCGACTACGCAGCCAGCTTTTGCGTTGTAGAGAAAAAATAGACTTTGCGCAGGCAGGGCCTACATAAGAAGCTATCAATTTAATAGTTATCCTGAAAATATTCCCATGACCCAGCACGCCCCCCTCATCATCGACGTCGCCGTCCTGAGCCTCAGCAAGGCCGACCGCCGCCGCCTCAAGCATCCGCTGACCGGCGGCATCATTTTGTTTGGCCGCAACTGGAAAGACCGCCAGCAGCTCGAAAAACTGTGCGCCGATATCAAAAGTGTGCGCGACGACCTGCTGATCTGCGTGGACCATGAAGGCGGCCGGGTGCAGCGTTTTCGCACCGATGGCCTGACCCATCTGCCGCCCATGCGCGCACTGGGCGAGCAATGGCTGCGGGACCAGCTGGCGGCCACCAACGCCGCCACCGCCTGCGGTTACGTGCTGGGCGCCGAATTGCGGGCCTGTGGCGTGGACTTCAGCTTCACGCCGGTGCTGGACCTGGACTATGGCGAAAGTGGCATCATCGGCGACCGTGCCTTCGGCCGCGACCCGCGCGTCGTCAGCCTGCTGGCCAAAAGCCTGATGCACGGCCTGCTGCAAAGCGGCATGAGCAACTGCGGCAAGCATTTCCCCGGCCATGGCTTCGTCAAGGCCGACTCGCACACCGACATTCCGGTGGACAAGCGCAGCCTCAAGGCCATTTTGAAGGACGATGCCGCGCCTTACGAATGGCTCAACACCACGCTTTCCAGCGTGATGCCGGCGCATGTGATCTACCCCAAGGTCGATGCCCGGCCAGCCGGTTTTTCAAGCAAATGGCTGAACTTCATTTTGCGCAGCCAGCTCGGTTTTGGCGGTGCGATTTTCAGCGACGACCTGAGCATGGCCGGTGCCCGCCTGATTGACGGGGTGGAAGTCAGCTATACCGAAGCCGCCATCGCCGCCCTCAATGCTGGCTGCGACATGGTGCTGCTATGCAACCAGTCGGTGGGCGATGGCAGGCCGGTCGATGAACTGCAGGGCGGCATGGCCGAAGCGCTGCTCAAGGGCCAGTGGGAGGCGCTGGAAGCCAGCGAGTTACGCCGGCTGGCTTTGCTGCCGCAGACACCGGCGCTGGAATGGGATGAGCTGATGGTTCAGCCAGCCTATATGCATGCGCTGGGCTTGATTCCCTGATTTTTTGGCCTGGCCTGCTCAGGCCATGGCGGGCCAGTCCAGCTTGCCCGACGCATCGATATGCGTCAGGTATACCCGCAGGTCAAACTCGTACTGGTGATACTGCGGCTCCATGTGGGTGCACAGCTTGTAAAAAGCCTTGTCGTGCGCCTTTTCCTTGATGTGCGCCAGCTCATGCACCGCAATCATCCGTAAAAATTCCTCGGGCACTTCCTTGAACAGCGATGCCACCCGGATTTCGCGCTTGGACTTTAGCTTGTTGCCCTGTACCCTTGAAACGGTCGTGTGCGTGCCCAGCGCGTGGGTAATCACCTGGAGCTTGCTGTCGAAGGCCACCTTGGACAGCGGCTCGGAGCTGCGCAAGAAATCGTTTTTCAGCGCCATGACGTAGTCGTACAAGGCCTTGTCGGTTCGCACCGTGTGGGCATGGCGGTATTTGCCAAGCAGCGTTTCTCCGAGCCGTCCTTGGAGCAGCAACTGCTGTACCTGGGCTTTGAGGTTTTCGGGATAGCCCGTGAGGTACTTCATTAAAAAAATTTTTCGCTATTCTTTGGGGAGCTTGTTACGCGCGCAGGGTAAGCGCTGGGATTCCGAAGGGTGTTAAACCCTGGCCCTCTGGGGCAGTCTCACCAGGGGAGCGAGGCCGGCATGAATTTTAGTCCGCCGTTCATAACGGGGGCTGATGCAGGGAATCCGGCAAGGGTCAGCTCCAAAATTTTGCTAATCTTGGTCTATGAATACTTCAAATGCTTCCCTGGCCTTAACCCGAACAGTGAAAACCGCCTGCTCAATCTGGCGCTGCAGGGCGGCGGCTCGCACGGGGCGTTTATCTGGGGCGTGCTTGACGCGCTGCTGGAAGATGGCCGATGGCAAGCTGAACCCTGCAAAATACAAGGACGTGCTGATGCATCGCATCGATGGCGGCGAAGCTCTGGACGAATACAGCGCATCGACCAAGGCCTCGACCGATGCCCGCCTGATCCATGCCTTGCGCGACCTGGGCAGACGCTGCACCAAGGCGTGGCTGACCGGGCGCTACAAATGGCTGGGCATCGAATGCACCGTCAACATTGCGCGCGATTGCCTCGACGATTTGCGGCTGCCGGTAGAAAGATCGCCGAGCGCCCCGAAGAGGGTGCAAGACATCCCGTCCTGAGCCCCGGACCTGTGAATGGCTAGGCTTCGCGGCGCAGCGCCGGGAACAAAATCACGTCGCGGATGCTGGGGCTGTCGGTCAGCAGCATCATCAGCCGGTCTATGCCGATACCGCAGCCGCCGGTCGGTGGCATGCCGTATTCGAGCGCACGGATGAAGTCATGGTCGAAAAACATCGCTTCGTCATCGCCACTGTCCATGGCGACCACCTGCGCATTGAAACGTGTCGCTTGCTCTTGGGCATCGTTCAGCTCGCTGAAACCGTTGCCGAATTCGCGGCCCGTGATGTAGAGCTCAAAGCGCTCGGTCACGCCGGGGTTGCTGTCGCTGGCACGCGCCAGTGGCGAAATCTCGACCGGGTGTTCGCAGATAAAGGTCGGCTGCCAGAGCTTTTCTTCCACGGTTTCCTCAAAATACATCACCTGCAAGCTAGCCAGCGAGCAGCTTGAGAGGCGGTCTTTTGCGTCCGTCAACCCCAGTTTTTTGAGTGCGTTGATCAGCCATGCCGCGTCGTCCACCTGGTCGCCGGCATCGGTGTGCTTGAGAATGGCTTCGCGGATGGTCAGGCGTTCAAACGGCTGGCTCAGATCGACCGGCTTGTCCGCATAGCTCAATTGCAGCGAGCCGCAGACTTTCTGGGCCGCATCGCGGATCAGCGCTTCGGTAAAAGTCATCAAATCGGTGTAGTTCCACCAGGCCGCGTAGAACTCCATCATGGTGAACTCGGGGTTGTGGCGAACGCTGATGCCTTCGTTGCGGTAACTGCGGTTGATCTCGAACACGCGCTCGAAACCGCCCACGATCAGCCGTTTCAGGTACAGCTCGGGCGCGATGCGCAAAAACATTTCCTGGTCCAGCGCGTTGTGATGGGTTTTGAAGGGCCTGGCATTGGCACCGCCCGGAATCGGATGCAGCATGGGCGTTTCGACTTCCAGGAAATCATGCGCCACCATGAAGTCGCGAATGCCGCTGACCGCCTTGCTGCGCGCCATGAAACGCTTGCGCGCGGCCTCGTCCATGATCAGATCGACATAGCGCTGGCGGTATTTGACTTCCTGGTCGGCCATGCCGTGGAATTTGTCGGGCAGCGGCCGCAGGCTTTTGGTCACCAGCCGGATGCTGTCGGCATGAATCGACAATTCGCCGGTCTTGGTCCTGAACAGCGTTCC
>JBDSZF010000215.1:0-10382 GCA_039925285.1 Polaromonas sp. | reverse complement strand
CGCCCAGCGTGTCGTCGGGCATTTCGATGTTGGCCAGCAACTCGATACGCTGCCCGTCCATCGTCAGCGCCGGGGTGTGGCGCAGGCGGTTCAACCGCTGGCGCTCCAGCTCGCCCTGGCGCTGCTTGAAGCCGTACTCGGCCAGGATGATGGGCGAGGGATCGACAATCAGCACACCGGCATCGCCGTCGATGATGACCCAGTCATCCTGCTTGATCAGCTGGCTCGCGCTGCGCGCACCAACCACCGCCGGAATGTCCATGCTGCGCGCCACGATCGCCGTGTGCGAGGTCCGGCCGCCCACATCGGTGGCAAAGCCGGCAAACAGGCTTTGCTTGAACTGCAGCATGTCGGCCGGGGAAATGTCGTGCGCCACCAGCACCAGCGGCACGTCCAGGGTGTCGTCCAGCAGCAAGTCCTGCTGCGATTCCTTGCGGCTGCTGCCGGCCCGCACGGCGCCCTGCCGGGCCGACTGCAGCGGGGAAGCCGCACCCTTCATATGGCACAGGATGCGTTCGACCACCTGCTCCAGATCGGCCTTGCGCTCGCGCAGGTAGGGGTCTTCCATCTCGTCAAACTGACGCGCAATGAGTTCATACTGCGTCGTCAGCGCCCATTCGGCGTTGTAGTTGCGCTCGGTAATCCAGTGCTTCACGCCGCAGATGAGCATGTCGTCCTGCAGCAGCATCAGGTGAACATCGAGCAAGGCAGAGATTTCGTGCGGCGCGTCTTTCGGCAGGTCATGCTGCAGGCGCAGGATTTCCTCCGTCACCGCATTGCGGGAATCCCTGACGCGCGCAACCTCGGCCTCCTGGGTGGCAGCGTCGATGAAGTAATGACTGACATCGGCGCGGCTGGACGCCACCAGCACCGCGCGGCCAATGGCAATGCCGCGCGAGACCGCCAGACCGTGGACCGAAAACGTCAAGTTATTCTCCTTCTCCGAACTTGTCGGCGACGAGGGCCAGCAAGGCCTCCATGGCGGCCTGCTCATCAGCGCCATCGGTTTCGATTTCAACACTGCTGCCGATGCCAGCGGCCAGCATCATCACACCCATGATGCTTTTTGCATTGACGCGGCGTTCTCCCTTGCTCATCCAGACCTCGCAGGCAAAGCTGCCGGCAAGCTTGGTGAATTTGGCCGAGGCTCTGGCATGCAGGCCGAGCTTATTGTTGATGGTCGTCGGGGTCTTGATCATGTTTTCTTGGAATTTGGTTTTGCGGTGCGGTAACGGCCACCTGCATCACACCCTGGCTGGCGCCCGCCAGCGCACGCGCCACCAGCATGTCGAGCGGCTCGTGGCGGTAACTGACCGCACGCAGCAGCATGGGTAAATTCATGCCGGTCACCAGCTTGGTGCTGACACCGTCGGCCAGTTGCTGCGCCACATTGCAGGGCGTCGCACCAAAAACATCAGTCATCACCAGCGTCTGCTCCGTGCCCAGCTGCCTCAAGAGAATCCTGGCCTGGGCCAGCGTTTCTTCGGGCGGCATGTTGGGCTGCACATCGAGCGCTGCCAAGCCTGCGGCATTGTCCGGAAAAACATGCAGTACGCACCGCAAAAAAGCAGAAGCCAGCGGAGCATGGGCGATGATGATGATGCCGTTCATTGCAATGAATTATCAGCCTTCACGCTGATGAAGTAGCCATACGCGGCAATACAGCAACACAAAAATACCGCCATGGCCGCCTGAAAGCTGGCCACCGGTCCCCAGCCAAGGCCTGCAAAACTGTCAATCAGCAGCCCCAGACTCCATTGGGCCACAAATACCCCGGCAAAAATGACGAGGTTATAGGCCGACAGGGCACGCCCGGCCAGCGCGGCGCGAAACGACATGCCGACGGCTGGCTGGGCCAGCCCCATGACACTCGACGTCACGCAAAACAGCGCCCATCCGAGCCAGCCGGTCGATGTCCCGGCAAGCATATTGAAGGCCAGCACCGCCAGGCTGAGCGGCGTTCCCCAGGCAATCAGGCGCGTGGCGTTCCAGCCATGGCGGGCCAGCCAGGGGGTCATCAGGCCCCAGCTCCAGAAGGTCACCAGCATGCTGGCGTTGATGTAAAAAAGACCGGTCGCTGACGCCAGCGGTGTGTCGCCGGTCACCCTGACCATCCACGGGCCGGCCCACAGTGTCTGGATCGCCACCATGCCGCCGTAGTTGAAAAAAGCCAGCGGCGCCATTTTGCGAAAGTAGCGGCTGCGCCAGATCGGTGCGTAGCCGGACTCTTCTTGAGAGCGCGAATCAGCAACTGAAGGCGAAGAGACCGGCGCTGGCGTCATCCGCCAGCGCGGGACGACCCAGGCAATCGCTGCCATTGACAGCAAAATCATCGCCGCCAAAAGCCAGAACAGCGGCCGCCAGCCCGTCAGCGGCATCAGCCACTGCACCGGCAGCGTCGAGGCCAGCATGCCGAGCGAACCGGTCATCAGCATCCATGAATTGGCGCGCAGCAGGGTTGTACCATCCAACCAGCGCCGGTAACCTGTCAGTGCGGCCATCAGGCAGGCGCCGACGCCCATGCCGATCAGAACGCGCGCCGTCAGCAGCCCGGCAAAACTGCTGGCCGCTGAAAATGCCAGGCAGCCCAGCACGGCCAGGCTCAAAAACCACAGGATGACGCGCTTCGGGCCATGGCGGTCCAGCCAGCTGCCCAGCGGCAGCTGGACGGCCGCAAAACCCAGGAAATAACCGCCTGCCAGCAGCCCCAGGTCGCGGGCCTGCAGCACAAACTCCTGCGTCAGCACCGGCGCCAGCGTGGCCGTAATGGCACGCAGCAGGGCCGAACAGAAATAGGCAGCGGCAAAGGCCAGAAAAACGATGATGGCGGCCTTGGCGTTCAGCCGGTCCGGCGAGGATATCTTTTCGTCGGGCGTCACGGCTTCATTCAAACTTCAGGCTGGAAAAAAAAGTCTCGGCCACCTCGGGCGTGATCTGCGGGGCATACATCACCACCTGAAACAGCTGCGAGCCCTGCGCAAAGTAAGCCGCCTGCCCGCTCACCGCCGTGCCATCGGCGCGCTGTCCCTGCGCCAGCACGCGGGCGACCGGCACCTCGGCCGATGCGCCGGGAATTTTCAGCGCAAGCAGCCGAAGACTGCCAGGCGCGGCTTTCATATGGGCCAGCGTCAGGTTCTGCCACAACGCCAGCACCGAAGCGGCCCTGGAGGCATCGCCCAGATCCGCGACGGCCACTGCAAAGGTCGCGCCGCCCGCATCACAGCCCAGCATCGACAGCGTGCTCGCCTGCCCGCCCAGTGGCACCACTTTTTGCGCCTTGTCGGGCTTGCACGGCAACAGCAGGTTCAGGCGCGTGCCTTCAGGGCGCACTTCGCGCCAGTTAAAGGCCGGGCTGCAGGCCCCCAGCGCCAGCGCCAGGCCGGCGGTTAAAAAAGTCGGGAATCGGAACATCGAGCGCGCTGAAGCCTTGTGAATACGGTGAGGGGTAGGGCGAGCCTTGCACTTTACAGGCAATCGCGCACGGCTTTCGGTCGGTTCCATCGTCAGTACGAGCCGTCCGCAGAGGTGAGGTTCTGGGTATCATGGCAACAATCCAGCGACAAAGTCATTGACGCTGGATTCTCAATCGGGACAGTCGTCCAGCCACCCACCTGCCATGCCAGTCCACAGTCCCCTCAAACGCCTGACCTGCCCCGTCTGCCTGCGCCCGCAAAGCACTTGTATCTGCCAGTGGATCACGCCAATGGCCCACCAGGTTGAGGTGGTGATCCTGCAGCATCCGCTGGAGGTTAACAATGCCAAGGGAAGCGCGCGGCTGCTGCACTTGAGCTTGCCGCACAGCGCCCTGGTGACAGGCGAAGTGTTTGCCACCGAGACCCTGCAAGCCCTGATCAGCGCGCCGCTGCAGGCGACAGCCCGCCCGCCCAGGCACACGATCTTGCTGTACCCGGATTCACCGCAAGACCAGGCGCTCGGCCTGCCTGCGCCGCCTGTCCTGGCAACCGAACAGGGATCGGATCCATCCCGGCTGCGCCTGATCGTGCTGGACGGAACCTGGCGCAAGAGCCGCAAGATGCTTTACCTCAACCCGCTGCTGCATCACCTGCCCCGGCTGGCGCTGCGTGACATGCCCGCGTCCAGCTACCGGATTCGCAAGGCCCACAAACCCGACCAGCTGTCCACGCTGGAAGCCACCTGTGCCGCGCTGGCGCAGCTCGAAGGCGGGGCAGAGCCGTTTGCGCCGCTGCTCGCTGCGTTTGACGGCTTCGTCGCACAGCAGTGGGCGGCGGCCAAGAATCCGCTACAGGCAAAATGAAACCATGAACGCTCTTCAAGGCATCCGCATTCTCGATTTGTCGCGCGTTCTCGCGGGCCCGTGGTGTACCCAGAACCTGGCCGATCTCGGCGCCGACGTCATCAAGATCGAGCGCCCCGGCAGCGGCGGCGGCAGCCCGCCCTGGCCGGGCGTGCGCACCGATGAAGTGCTGCGCGGGGTGCTGAACTACTCGGACGCCCAGCTGTCCGACCTGAAAAACAAGCAGGTGATCTGACGGGGCTGGTGTCGCTCAAAAGCGGAGGCGACAGTCTGGCAAATCGGCACCGCCACGGCTTTGGTGCCGGGGTCTGGCATGTAGACGCTGTCGACGGCATCTCGATTTTCAGGGCTGTCCTGTCCAAAAAGTCCAGGGCTGGCCGGCGCTCGGCTAATAGGCTGCAAGCTCATGCACGCTAAGCGACGAACAGCATGGCTGGCGATTCGAGGTAGCGGCGCACCGCCTGCACGAACCCGGCCGCATCCACGCCATCGACCACGCGGTGATCGAACGACGAGGACAGGTTCATCATCTGCCGTGCCACCACCGCGCCGCCGCGCAGCACCGGCCGTTCCACGATGCGGTTGATGCCGACGATGGCCACTTCAGGCGGGTTGATCACTGGCGTGGAAACAATGCCGCCCAGCGCACCCAGGCTGGTCAGCGTGAGGGTCGCGCCCGTGAGTTCGTCGCGCGTGGCCTTGCCGGCGCGCGCGGCAGCGGCCAGGCGCACCACTTCCGCCGCACTGGACCACAGATCGCGGGCCTCGGCATGGCGCAGCACCGGCACCATGAGGCCAGCCTCGGTCTGCGTGGCGATGCCAAGATGCACCGCCCCATGGCGCGTGACCACGCCGGCCTCGTCGTCGAAGCGGGCATTGATCTGCGGAAACTCACGCACGGCCAGCACCACGGCGCGCAGCAGCAGGGGCAGCAGCGTCAGGTGGCCGCGCTGCACGCCCCACTTCGCGTTGAGGCTCGCGCGCAGCGCCTCGAGTTCGGTGACATCGACTTCCTCGACATAGGTGAAGTGCGGAATGCGGCGCTTGGATTCCTGCATTTTCTGGGCGATGCGGCGGCGCAGGCCCACCACCGGCAGCCGTTCTTCATCGTCGCGCGGCGCATCACCCGCGCCAGCCGGCCTGCCCGGTCCATGCGCAGCGATGTGCGCCTCCAGGTCCGCCTGCATGATGCGGCCACCCGCACCGCTGGCGGCCAAGTGCTGCAGGTCGATGCCGAGCTCCCAGGCGCGCCGGCGCACCGCCGGCGAGGCGATGGGCCTGTCGCCGGACAGCCCGGCTGGCAGGGCCGCGCTGCGGGGTGCTGCAGGTTCAGGCGCCATGGCCGGGGCCGTATTCTGCGGCACGCTCGCAACGCTTGCCGGCGGCTCGCTGGCAGCGCCCGCGCCCTCCACTTCAATGCGGATCAGCTCCGCCCCCACCGCCAGCACCTGGCCGACCGCGCCGCCCAGGGCCAGCACCTGGCCGGTCACGGGCGACGGGATCTCGACCGTGGCCTTGTCGGTCATCACGTCGGCCAGCAGCTGGTCTTCGGCCACGCGCTCGCCGGGCTTGACGCGCCAGGCCACCAGTTCGACCTCGGCAATGCCTTCGCCAAGGTCGGGCATCTTGATGATGTGGATACTCATCTCACATGTCCATCGCGCGCTTGAAGGCGGCTGCCACGCGCGCCGGCCCCGGAAAGTAGGCCCATTCCTGCGCATGCGGATAGGGCGTGTCCCATCCCGTCACGCGCTCAATCGGCGCTTCGAGGTGATAAAAGCAGTGCTCCTGCACCAGCGCCGCCAGTTCGGCGCCGAAGCCGCTGGTGCGCGTGGCTTCATGCACCACCACGCAGCGGCCGGTCTTCCTCACCGAAGCCACCACGGTGGGCAGGTCGAGCGGCCAGAGGCTGCGCAGATCGATGATTTCGGCGTCGATGCCGCTTTCTTGCGCCGCCGCCTGCGACACGAAAACCATGGTGCCGTAGGTCAGCACCGTCAGGTCGGCGCCGGATCGGAACACGGCGGCCGACTCCAGCGGCACGCTGTAATAACCCTCGGGCACTTCGGCCAGCGGGTGCCCAGACCAGGGAACGGCCGGCCGGTCAGGGTGGCCGTCGAACGGGCCGTTGTACAGGCGCTTGGGTTCGAGAAAAATCACCGGATCATCGTTCTCGATGCAGCTAATCAGCAGGCCCTTGGCGTCATAGGGGTTGGATGGCATCACGGTGCGCAGCCCGCAGACCTGCGTGAACACGGCCTCCGGGCTCTGGCTGTGCGTCTGCCCGCCATAAATGCCGCCGCCGCAAGGCATGCGGATGGTCATGGGTGCCGTGAAGTCGCCGGCCGAGCGGTAGCGCAGCCGCGCCGCTTCGGAAACGATCTGGTCGTAAGCCGGATAGACATAGTCGGCGAACTGGACCTCCACCACCGGACGCAGGCCATAGGCCGCCATGCCGATGGCCACGCCGACGATGCCGCCCGCGGAAATCGGCGCATCGAACACGCGCGAACTGCCGTACCTGGCCTGCAGGCCGTCGGTGCAGCGGAACACGCCGCCAAAGTAGCCCACATCCTGACCAAACACCACCACGTTGTCGTCGCGCGCCAGCATCACGTCCATGGCCGAACGCAGCGCCTGGATCATGGTCATTTGCGCCATCGTCAAGCCTCCCGCCCCAGCAGCTGCTGGCGTTGTTGCTGCAGATGCGCAGGCATGTCCTGGTAGACATCCTCGAACATCGCTGCCGCGCCAGCCATGTGGCCGCCACTCAGCGAGCCGTAGCGCTCGGCCTCCTTCAGCGCGGCACCCACCTGGGCTTCCAGCTCTTTCTGCGCGGCTTCGTGCGCTTCTTCGGACCAGACGCCGATGCGCATCAGGTGCTGCTTGAGCCGCACGATCGGGTCGCCCAGCGGAAAACGGGCCCAGTCATCGGCAGGGCGGTAGCGCGAAGGATCGTCCGAGGTCGAGTGCGCGCCGCCGCGGTAAGTGACCCACTCGATCAGCGTCGGCCCCAAATTGCCGCGCGCGCGTTCTGCCGCCCACAGCGAAGCGGCATAAACGGCCAGAAAGTCGTTGCCGTCCACGCGCAGGGAAGCAATGCCGCAGCCAACGCCGCGCGCCGCGAAGGTGGTGGCCTCGCCGCCGGCAATCGCCTGAAAGGTCGAAATTGCCCACTGGTTGTTGACCACGTTGAGGATGACGGGCGCGCGGTAGACATGGGCGAAGGTCAGCGCGGTGTGGAAGTCCGACTCGGCGGTGGCGCCGTCGCCGATCCAGGCCGAGGCTATTTTTGAGTCGCCCTTGATCGCCGAGGCCATGCCCCAGCCCACGGCCTGGATGAACTGCGTCGCCAGGTTGCCCGATATGGTGAAGAAGCCGGCCCGCTGGTACGAGTACATGACCGGCAACTGCCGCCCCTTGAGCGGATCGCGCTCGTTGGACATCAGCTGGCAGATCATCTCGACCATGTCGATGTCGTCGCGCGCCAGCAGCAGTCCCTGCTGGCGGTAGGTGGGAAAGCACATGTCGCCGGGCTGCAGCGCCAGTGCCTGTGCGATGGCAATCGCCTCCTCGCCCAGGCATTGCATGTAAAACGAGATCTTTTTCTGGCGCTGCGCGATCAGCATGCGGGCATCGTAGATGCGGGTTTTCATCATCGCCCGCAAGCCGCGACACAGCAATTGCAGCGCCACTGGCGGCACCCAGGGACCGACGGCGCGGCCTTCATCATCGAGCACGCGCACCAGGCTGTAAGCCAGGTC
The DNA here is from genome assembly GCA_039925285.1 of Polaromonas sp. Classification (GTDB taxonomy): domain Bacteria; phylum Pseudomonadota; class Gammaproteobacteria; order Burkholderiales; family Burkholderiaceae_C; genus Polaromonas. Next base: position 2,342 of record JBDSZF010000215.1, on the reverse strand, counting down.
GCTGGTGTCGGCAGGCAAGGCATCGACCGGCGGACGCCGCACCTCGCCGGCCGGCGACAGATGCAGATAGGAAAAATCGGTTGCGTGACCGGGACGCCCCGAAGGCTCCGGCACATGCAGATGGAGTGCTTGATTTTTATTCATCCCAGTCCCCTGGAACGCATCGTAGCCCTGAGCTGCCCCAGGTGCAAGCACCCTATTTCAGCGCACCAAACACTTTCTGCAAAATCGCGCTGCCCGTGCCCACGGGATCCTGGCGGATTTTCTTTTCCTCTTCGCCAATGATGAGGTAGAGGCCATCGAGCGTCTTGCCGGTGACGTACTGCTGGATGTTGGCATCTTCCTTTTTGACCAGGCCAAAACCGGCGGCCTTGCCGGCGGCATCGTTGTATTTCCTGGCCAGATCGACTTTTTCAGTGGCTTGGGTCACCACCGGCAAAAACTTAACGCCCAGCGGGGCACGGGTTTTTTCGGCAAAGAAATTCGTCACCGAGGTTTCGCCGCCGGTCAGAATGTTTTTGGCATCGCTGACGCTCATGGACCTTACGGCGCCGACCAGCAAATCCTTGCCCATGGGCACGGCGGTTTCGGCTGCGCGGTTGATGGCCGTGACCAGCGCATCGATGCGCTTGCCCTGGCCGAAGTTTCTCAGCAGTTTCGAGGCATCTTCCAGGTAACCGGGCAAAGGAATGCGAACTTTTGGGTTGCCGAGGAATCCATCGGTCTTGCCGAGCAGGGCCACCGCCGCCAGAACGCCTTTTTCGAGCGCTGTTTTCAGGCCGCTGCTGGCTTCGGCGTTGCTCAAGTCGCCCAGCGAGAGCGCATGGGCTTGGCGGTAAGTGGCCAGGATCAGCAAGCCCAGCGCGCTGACACCGGCCTGGTTAAAATTTCGACGTTGCATGATGAGGTTCCCCCGATGAAAAAAATTTCTCCCGTGGCAGTATGCCGGATGGTGCTGGCGGGCGCACTGGCGCTGGGCGGCGCAGCCTTCCTGTCAGGCTGCAGTGGCGCACAGGCCGCACCGGAGTCGATTTTTGTCCTGCTCGACGGCAGCCGGCAAACCACGGCGGACCTGAAAGGCAAAGTCACCCTGGTGAACTTCTGGGCCACCAGTTGCGTGACCTGCGTGGCGGAAATGCCCAAGATCATCTCCACCTACAACAAGTACAAAGGCCAGGGTTACGACACGCTGGCCGTAGCCATGAGCTACGATCCGCCGAGCTACGTCGTCAATTACACCGAAACCCGCAAGCTGCCTTTCAAGGTCGCCATCGACAACACCGGCGTGGTGGCCAAGGCCTGGGGCGACGTACAACTCACGCCGACGACCTTCCTGGTCAACAAACGCGGCCAGATCGTCAAGCAGTTCGTCGGCGAGCCAGATTTTGCGGCGCTGCACCAGTTGATTGAAAAGCTGCTGGCCGAGACCTGAATTCGCCCCCTGCGCTGGCTATAAAACCAGGCCGGTTCCCAACGGAATTGGCCTTGATTGCATTTCAGCTTATTGAAATGCAGGCAATCATCTGTTGCGGAAAGTGTCGTGGCAGGATTTGCAGGTATTTGCCGTAGCCGTAAAAGAGATCTTCAGCGCATCGAGATTGCCGGTTTTGGCCACAAGGGCCAGCTTTGCTGATTCGGCGATCAGCTTGTCGCCGCCCTCCTTGAACTTGGCCTGCTCGGTCCAGATTTCAGCTTCCGCTTGGGTGTTGGCGCCCTTGTCGGTGCCAGGACCAAACGCGGCCCATGGGAGCTTGGCCATCTCGGCCACCACCGCGGCATTGTCTGCGGCTACTTTGGCATCGAACGGCGCCTTGCCGTTGACCATGGCACCGATCCGGCCGAAATGCGTGCCCATGACGGAAAACGCGCTCTGGCGGTATTTAATGGCGGCTTCGGCTTTGGCAAACTGTGCTGAGGCCGGAGCGGCCAGGACAAACAGGGCGCTTGTGACAGCAATACAGGCAAAAAATTTCACGAGATTCCTCTTGGTTTTTAGAATAAACAGAATGGCAAGACGGTTAAGCGGGTTGCCCGTCTGCTGGAGTCGATCGAGTGCCGGCAAGTTCCGCTGGAACTTGCCGGCTACGGGAAAGCAGCCACGCGGCAGCGTATTTCCAGACGCACTGCCCCAGGAAAAAACAACAACGAGGATGCTCATGTACAACAACAGAAGCCTGACCAAAGTACGGGTCTGGGACTTGCCGACGCGAATTTTCCATGGGTTGTTGGTCGCCTGCATCATGGGACTGGCGATAACCGGCACAGTCGGCGGAAATGCCATGGCCTGGCATTTCCGCTTGGGCTACTCGATGCTGACACTGCTGCTGTTTCGCATCGTCTGG
>JBDSZF010000214.1:0-3263 GCA_039925285.1 Polaromonas sp. | reverse complement strand
TCACCGACCTGCCCACGCCCCGGGCGGCCACTGGACAAGCGCTTTGTGCCACCTGGCAGGCGGGCAACACCCGGCCTGACACGACTGCCAATGCTTACAAAACGCCCGAGTCCGCCCTGGAAGCGGCCGTCAAGGCGGCAAAGCCCGCTGATAGAATTGTGGTCTTTGGCTCGTTCTACACCGTGGGCGGCATTTTGAAGAACGGCGTACCGCGTCTTTTGGCGCCGCACCTTTCAGCCTGAAGTCGATTAAACCGGACCCAGCCGCCTGCGCCAGAACTGGACGCGTTTTGCAACCCACCTTGGCTTTCAACGGATTCCAACTCACACCATGCCGTTTTTCAAGTTCCGCCGGGGCGATGCCGCATCAGTCCCTCCTGCCGGGTCAGCCGCTCCAGTGCAAAGCGTGGAAGTCTTGCGCAAACGCGCCAAGCACCGCCTGATTGGCGCGTCCGTGCTGGTGCTGCTGGGCATCGTGGGTTTTCCGCTGCTGTTTGATACCCAGCCCAGGCCTGTCGCGGTCGATATCCCGATTGAAATCCCCGGAAAAAACGCCGTCAAGCCGCTCGTCATCCCTGCGCCAGCCCTTGCCACTGCGCCAGTACCCGAAACGGTCGCTGCTGCCGCCAGCCTGTCGCCCCAGGAAGAGATTTTCCCCTCAAAACCGACTCCAATGCTTGCAGAGCCTGTGCCTCAAGCTATTAAAAAAGAAGTAAAACCGGCATCCGGTCATGAGGCAAAAACCGAGCTGAAGCCAGCGCTCAGGCCAGAGCCCAAAGCAGAGGCAAAGACCGAAGTCAAGACGCCCGTCAAGCCTGCTGTCAAGGCCGAAACCAGGCCGGCCACCCACCAGGCGGGCGCTGGCAGCGACGATGGCGTACGGGCCAGGGCGTTGCTCAACGGCTCGGCCGCATCGCAGACATCCAGGGTCGCGGCAGTGAGCAGGCCGGCAACCCCGGACGACGCCAAGTCCTCTGCTGCAGAGACGAACGGTCGCATGGTGGTGCAGGTGGGGGCTTTTGCCGATGCCGCCAAAGCCGAAGAAACGCGCCGCAAGCTGGAAAAAGCCGGGCTGAAAACCTACACCCAGGTGGCAGACACCAAGGACGGCAAGCGCACCCGGGTCCGTGTGGGTCCTTTTGCGAGCAAGGCTGAGGCTGAAAAAGCCGCCGGCAAAATCAAGTCGCTCGACTTGCCGGTTGCGATTCTGAGTTTCTAGGCTGTTGGCAGCTTTGTGACGACGCTTGACTGGATTCTGGCCGCAGTGCTGGTCTTTTCCCTGTTGCTGGGGGCCTGGCGCGGACTGGTCTATGAAGTGTTGTCGGTGCTGGGATGGGCGGTTTCTTTTTATGCGGCGCAATGGATGGCGCCGCAGGTGGCGATGCTGCTGCCGCTGCAGACCGTTTCAGAGCCGGTGCGTTACGCGGCAGCTTTTGCGCTGGTCTTCATGGGGGCGGTGTTTGCGGCGGGTTTGCTGGCCGCCTTGTTGAAAAAGCTGGTCGATGCCATCGGTTTGCGGCCCGTGGACCGCACGCTGGGAGCGGCTTTCGGTGTGCTGCGCGGCATGATCATGCTGCTCGCCGCCACCGTCGTCATGGACATGACGGCGCTAAAGTCGAGCGCCTGGTGGCAGCAGTCCACGGGAGCGCCAATGCTGACGGCCGCGCTCACCAGCCTGAGGCCGCTGCTGCCTGAACAGTTTGCAAAGTATCTGAATTAATTGTTTGTCTTTACGTTGAGAAATCAACACATCACGAGTAAAAAACCATGTGCGGAATAGTTGGAATCGTCAGCAAGGCCCCGGTCAATCAGCTGATTTATGACGGACTGCTGCTGCTGCAGCACCGGGGTCAGGATGCCGCCGGCATCGTCACCCAGCAAGGGCGCAAGTTCTACATGCACAAGGCCAAGGGCATGGTGCGCGACGTGTTTCGCACCCGCAACATGCGGGCCCTGCCGGGCAATGTCGGCCTGGGCCAGGTGCGTTACCCGACGGCGGGCAATGCCTACAGCGAGGATGAAGCGCAACCGTTTTACGTCAACGCGCCGTTTGGCCTGGTGCTGTCGCACAACGGCAACCTGACCAACGCAGCCGAACTCAAGGCCGAGCTGTTCAATACCGATCATCGCCACATCAACACCGACAGCGATTCCGAAGTGCTGCTCAATGTGCTGGCGCATGAGCTCGAAAAAACCACGCGGGGAATGGCGCTGACGCCGGCCGATGTGTTTGCCGCGGTGCGCGGTGTGCACAAGCGTGTCAAGGGCTCGTATGCCGTGGTGGCGCTGATCGCCGGCCACGGCCTGCTGGCGTTTCGCGACCCGTTTGGCATTCGCCCGCTGTGCATCGGCCATGGCCAGAACGAAGGTGGGGCGACCGTGATGGTGGCCAGCGAATCGGTGGCGCTCGAAGGCACGGGTTACCAGTTCGATCGTGACATCGCGCCGGGCGAGGCGGTTTTTGTGGACCTGGACGGCAAGGTGCATGCCGAGCAATGCGCGGCCAACCCCCAGCTCCATCCCTGCATTTTCGAGTTTGTCTACCTGGCGCGCCCCGACTCGGTGATGGACGGCATTTCGGTCTACCAGGCTCGCCTGAACCTCGGTGAAACGCTGGCCAAGCGGGTCGTTTCGACCGTGCCGCCCAATGAGATCGACGTGATCATCCCGATTCCTGAGTCGAGCCGCCCCAGCGCCACCCAGCTGGCGCACCTGCTCGGCATTCCTTACCGCGAAGGTTTTGTCAAGAACCGCTACGTGGGCCGTACCTTCATCATGCCGGGGCAGGGCGTTCGCAAAAAATCGGTGCGCCAGAAGCTCAACGTGATTGCCAGCGAGTTCAAGGGCCGCAATGTGCTGCTGGTTGATGACTCGATCGTGCGCGGCACCACCAGCCGCGAGATCGTGCAGATGGCGCGTGATGCGGGTGCGCGCAAGGTCTATCTTGCCAGCGCCGCGCCGCCGGTACGCTTTCCGAATGTCTATGGCATCGACATGCCGACGCCGGGCGAGCTGGTCGCGCATGACCGCACGATTGAAGAAATCCGCCAGGTGATTGGCTGCGATGCGCTGATTTACCAGGATGTGGAAGGCATGAAACGTGCTGTTCGCTCCCTGAACCCGTCAATCGATGGCTTTGACGCGTCCTGCTTCGACGGCGTGTATGTGACCGGCGACGTGACGGCCGAGACGATTGCCGCCATGAATTCGGCGCGCGCCGATACCGCCGGCAAGAGTGGCGAAGACAGCGACGTCGATGTCTCG
>JBDSZF010000213.1:0-9096 GCA_039925285.1 Polaromonas sp. | reverse complement strand
GCACCGCCTCATCGCCCGCATCGGCCTCACGCGGACGACGGATGAAACTGGCCGCGTACAGGGGCCAGACATCGAACTTGCCCAGCTCGTCAGGCGGCTCGACACCAAAGTGGCGCTGGTAGCGCGCTCGGTCCTTCATGGCTTGGTAATGGCTACACATTCAGACATGTTAACGGCGCTGTGTTGATTCTGCTGCCCGGAATCGCTGGATTCAGTTGTCCCCGCCGCCTGTGGTCGACCCTGTTGATAAGTTTTTGGATAAGTCTCCAAAGCGGCGCCAGCACTGGGTTGGCAGGCCGCGCTTAAAAGAAGGCAATGTGAAGTCCCGCTGGCCCAGGGGCATCGAGCAACAGCCTACACTGCACAAAACGACCGTCTTTGTGATCTGCATGTCATCCGTCACCCTCGATTTCGCCACACCCATCCCACTGGCATGCCTCCCGTCCGGGGCAACGCATTACCGTGCCATCAAGCCGTTCCGGACCTGAGCCATGCACATCCCCGCCCGACGCCGCCCCGAGTTTGAGCAGACCCGGCATTATGAATACCCCACCCATCTGCGCGAGGCCATTGTTGATCTGCCGTCCGCACCCGGGGTTTACGTGTTCCATGGTGAAGAAGGCGACTTGCCACTCTACATTGGTAAAAGCATCAACCTGCGCAGCCGCGTCCTTTCGCACCTGCGCAATCCCGACGAAGCCAGTCTTCTGCGCCAGACCCGCAGGATCACTCACATCTGCACGGCTGGCGAGATTGGCGCTCTCCTGCTCGAAGCCAGCCTGATCAAGCAGCAGCAACCCCTGCTGAACCAGAAACTGCGGCGCAGCCGGCAACTGTGTTCCCTGCATATCAATGACGGACTGCCCGAAGTCGTCTATTCCAGGGATATCAATTTCGCCACCGAGCCTTCCTTGTACGGCCTGTTCGGCAGCCGGCATTCCGCCCTGGAAGGGCTGCGCAATCTCGCCGACCAGAACCGGCTGTGCTACGGCGCCCTGGGACTCGAAAAGCTCAAACCGGGTCGCGCCTGCTTTCGCGCCATGATCAATAAGTGTTCAGGGGTCTGCCGGGGCGATGAAAGCCTGGACGCACACAGCCGTCGCCTGTTCACCAGCCTGGAAGGCTTGCGCGTGGCCTGCTGGCCTTACCCGGGGGCCATCGGTCTGATCGAGCGGTATGAGGATGAATCCCAGATCCACGTCATCCGCAACTGGTGCTACCTCGGCAGCGTCCGGGATCAGGCCAGGGCCCGTGCGCTTGATGTGGTGGCCGCAGGCTTTGATGCCGACGGCTACAAGATACTGTGCAAACCCATCCTGAGCGGGCGCGCCGACATCATCCTGCTTTGAGCGGGTGAATCGGTTAATCGGTTAGAGGGGGCTGACGCCGATGCGTATTCGACCAGATATCTCCACATGGTGCATGCCGAGACAGGCAGGAATACAACGGCGTCAACTCAAATGCGCTAAGGTGGTAGCGTTTTTCATCAAGCGCCCAACCCCACTGGTAGCTCTTGAAGCTGGCGGGGGAGTACATCGCTGGGCGCGCACCTTGTTGGCAATCGGGCCGCAGTTCAAGCTGCTGCCTGCCAGGCATGTGCGCGCCTTCGTGCTTCATGTGAAACACCCTGCCTTCCGTGACGGGCCACGGTGCGATACTTGGGGCCATGCGGCTGAATTTACTATCCGCAGAATGTTTTCTGGCGCCACGCCATGGCCGGGTTGCCGGCATGGTGCCAGTCCCTGCTTTTTCCAACTTTTCAAACTTTTCGCCATCCACCATGAGTGCATTTCACGAAGAACGTGTGCTGTCCGTCCACCACTGGACCGACCGGCTTTTCAGCTTCACCACCACCCGTGACCCGGGTTTGCGCTTTTCCAACGGCCACTTCACCATGATCGGCCTGAGGGTCAACGACAAGCCGCTGCTGCGCGCCTACAGCATCGTCAGCGCCAACTACGAGACGCACCTGGAGTTTCTGAGCATCAAGGTGCCCGAGGGCCCGCTGACCTCGAAGCTCCAGCACATCCAGTTGGGCGACACCGTCATCGTCGGCAAGAAGCCCACCGGCACGCTGCTGATCGACTACCTGCTGCCGGCCAAGCGCCTGTACATGATCTCCACCGGCACCGGGCTGGCGCCGTTCCTGAGCGTGATCCGCGACCCGGATACCTACGAAAAGTTTGATGAGGTGATCCTGGTGCATGGCGTGCGCCATGTGGCCGAACTGGCCTACCATGACTACCTCACGCAGGAGCTGCCCCAGCACGAGTTGCTGGGCGAGATGGTCAGCCAGCAGCTCAAGTATTACCCCACGGTGACGCGCGAGCTCTTCCGCAACCAGGGCCGCATCAACGACCTGATTAAAAGCGGCAAGCTGTTCAACGATCTCGGCGTGCCCGCGCTGGACCCGCTGACCGACCGCGTCATGCTGTGCGGCAGTCCCGAGATGCTGGCTTCGCTCAAACACATTCTGGAACACCTCGATTTCGAAGAGGGCAACACCACCAAGCCCGGCGACTTCGTGATCGAGCGTGCGTTCGTCGAAAAATAATCCCGGATCCAGGCACCTCTGTTCGGCCACGAGCACAGCCTGGCCATGAGGACCAGCAGCAGTGCCAGGCTCGGAGTTGGAGGTTGTCTGCTTCAGGTCACCGGGGCTGGGTTGAACAACACCAGCGCGTTGTGCAGTTTCCAGTGCTCGGCCCAGGTTTTCTTGCAGCCGCTGGCCACGTCGAGCATCAGGCGGAACAACTCCCAGCCCACCTCCTCAATGGTCTTTTCACCGGTCGCGATGGTCCCGGCGTTCACATCCATCAGGTCATGCCAGCGCCGCACCGGCACCTGAGCCAGCCCGTAAGGCGTGCCGCGCCCGGTGGTGAACACATGCAGGTTCATTCCGGCAGCCAGCTGCAGCGTGCCGCAGATGAAGTCGCTGGCCGGTGTGGCGGCGTAGGTCAGCCCTTTTTGCCTGAGCTTCTCGCCCGGTGCCAGCACGCCGGTGATCGGGGCCGAGCCGGACTTGACGATGGAGCCCATGGCTTTTTCAACGATGTTGTTGGACAAGCCGCCCTTTTTGTTGCCGGGCGTGGTGTTGGCGCTTCGGTCCACACTGCCGCGTGTCAGGTAAGCGTCGTACTAGGCCATTTCGCGGATCATCGCCTCGGCCACTTCCGGCGTGCAGGCGCGTGAGGTGAGCTGGTCAATGCCGTCACGCACCTCGGTGGTCTCGGAAAACATCACGCTGGCACCGGCGCGCACCAGCAGGTCGGTGCAAAAGCCGACCGCCGGGTTGGCGGTGACGCCTGAAAATGCATCGCTGCCGCCGCATTGCACGCCGACCACCAGCTCGCTGGCGGGAACCGTCTCGCGCCGGCGGGCGTTCAGGCGCTCCAGGTGTTCTTCGGCCTGTCGCATGATGGACTCGACCATCGACATGAAGCCCACATGCGCGTCGTCCTGCAGGCAGACCACATCCAGCGGGCTGTCCGCACTGATGCCCACGTCGGCCACGTTGCGCTCGTCGATGATCGCAATCGTTCCGGGCGGCATCAGGCGCTCGGGCTGCAGTTTTTCGCAGCCCAGGCTGACCACCATCACCTCGCCGCCGAAGTTCGGGTTCAGGCTGATGTTGCGCAGCGTGCGGATCGGAATCTCGGCGCCCGGCGCGTCAATCGCCACGCCGCAGCCGTAGCCGTGCTCCAGCGCCACGACATCGTCCACATGGGAAAACTTCGGCAGCAGTTCGGCCTTGATGCGCTGCACGGCGAAGTCGGTGACGCCGGCCACGCACTGCACGGTCTGGGTGATGGCCAGGATGTTGCGCGTTCCCACCGAGCCGTCGAGGTTGCGAAATTCCTCGAAGGTGTAGCCTTCGAGCGGCGGCAGGGGTTCGGGCTTGACGGTGGCAATCGGCAGGTTGTCGAGTTCGCGCGCCGCAGGCATCTTCAGCAGCCGTTCATGCACCCAGCTGCCGGCCGGGATGTCCTTGAGCGCGTAGCCGATCGGGATGCCGTAGCGCAGCACGGGTGCGTCCGCTGCCAGGTCCACCAGTGCCACCTTGTGGCCTTGCGGCACACGATCGATCAGCGTCAGGCCTGAAGGCAGGACGGTGCCCGCAGGCAGCCCGTCATCGTTGGCGACGATCGCGACGTTGTCGCGCTCGTGCATTCCAATGGTGAGTGGTTTTTGGACCCGCACGGTAGCGGGCATGTCAGGGGGCACTGCATCGGACATCATGGTTTCCTTCTTGCATCAATTATCTGACAACTTTAAAAGTTGTCAAGCAAACTTTTGGCGCAAATTGGCTGTCCATGCGCGTCATGGCAGTGACGTACTTTCAAAAATTCGCCGCTTCGCATTGAGAATATGCGCGCGGATGGCCTCTGCCGCATCGGCAGGTGAGCGCCGCACGATGGCGTCAATGACCTCCTGGTGCTCGGCCTGCGTCGTGCGCACGCGTTCCAGGCTCTTCTTGTCGGTGACGTTGCGTGCCAGTTCCATGAACTGCCGGATCGGGGCGACACTGTTCTCGATCGTCGTGACGAAAAACGGGTTGTGCGAGGCACGTGCGATGGCGAGGTGAAAGCGCACATCTTCATCGGCGCCGGATTTCCCGCTTTCCATTGCGATGTTCAGCGCATCGAATGCCGAACGCAGCGCTTCCAGGTCGGACGCATCGCGGAACTCGGCTGCCCCGGCGGCCGCGCCTGCCTCGACACAGCTGCGAAAGGCATAGTAGCGCTCGATGTCGGCCACGCTTTTGATGGGTGTGACCACCACCACCGGCGTACCCGGTGAGCGAATGACGCGGCTGCCGGCCCCGCGCTTTGAATCGATGATGCCATCGGAGCGAAGGCGGGACAGCGCCTCGCGTACCGTGGGCCGTGATACGCCGAAGCTGCTGGCGAGATCGCTTTCCGTCGGAAGTTTTCCCGTGGCGATGAAATCGCCACGCAGGATGGCTTCGACCACGCGCGCATAGATGCGGTCTGGCAACGATCCAGCGCCAGGGTTTTGTAAAAGGGATTGGTTCATCGGCTTGTTGGTTCCAGGGACTGGCAGCACTTAAGCCCCAGGCCGAAACCTCCTCAGTGAAGGTAAGGGAGGAGTTCTGACAGGTTTAGATTTTAGACATGTCTGGCTGAAATGAGTAAAACTAGTGAATTGTTTGTCTGACAAATTTTCGAAGGCAGGTGGGACGGGTGAGTTTTCTCGTTCTTTGGATTCGCTGGCTATCGTGGTCTCAGCCTGCTCATGGATAATCCTTGGCACGGTGGTGCTCGTCAACAGCATCACCGCTTTACCCAGTGTTTGTGCCGCCCTTCAGTATGAAGTGACGGGTCAAACCCTGGCAACCCCTCCGAAATGAAGCAACAGATGAATTTGCCAGCGCACCAGCTCACCATGACCGTGTTGATGACCCCCGACATGGCGAACTTCGCCGGGAATGTCCATGGGGGCACCATCCTGAAGTTTCTGGATCAGGTGGCCTACGCCTGTGCAAGTCGCTATGCGGGGCGCTATGTTGTCACGTTGTCGGTTGACCAGGTGATGTTCCGCCAGCCGATTTACGTAGGCGAACTGGTGACTTTTCAGGCATCGGTCAATTACACGGGTACCTCATCGATGGAAGTCGGCATCAAGGTGCTGACTGAAAACATCCGCACGCAGGAGTTGAGGCACGCCAACAGCTGCTTCTTCACGATGGTGGCTGTCGACGATGAGCGCAAGCCGGTGGCCGTGCCAGCACTGCGCCCCTTCACGCCGCAAGAGCAGCGACGCCACGCCTCAGCCGAGGTGCGAAAACAGTTGCGCCAGGAGTTTGGCAAGCGCTTCGAGGCCCTCCGAGGCGCTCAGCCATAAAAGCGCATTGCCCACCGCAGAGACTATGGGCATGTGCGTTCGCCGCAGTTTTGCTAACGGCGGTATCAGTGGTCCCGCAAATCTGAACCGCATTATTGCCTGTGGCTTTGTAGTTTCAACACAAAACGCGTAAGATTCCCCGAAACAATCTGATCAACTTTTGGGAGCAATGCAATGAGCAACCATGTTTACAAGCTGCTGGAACTGACCGGTTCTTCCAGCGTCAGTATTGAGGAGGCTGTGAGCGCCGCCATCGCCAAGGCGCATGAGACAGTGCGGAACATCCAGTGGTTCACCGTCACCGAAACGCGGGGCCATGTGGTCGAGGGCAAGGTGGCGCATTGGCAGGTTTCCCTGAAGGTGGGATTCACGCTCGACTAGTCGCCAGCGCAAAGCCTTGAAGGTGTAGCCGTGTACAAACGGATATTGCTGGCTTACGATGGCTCCGAGCCAGGACAGCAGGCCTTGCTGGACTGCCATGAAATCGCGCAGTGGAGCCATTCGGAACTGGTGCTCATCGCCGTGATGCCGCTGCCCCTGGTCGCCCTGGGGCCCGAGGGTGGTGTGTACGACGAGACGCTGCAGGACGGCGAAAAAAACCGCTATCAAACGATCCTCGACACCGGCATACGCAAGCTGGCCGAAGCCGGGCTGACTGTGCGCGGCGAAGTGGTGACCGGGGACGCGGTGAGTGAGATTGCAGACTGTGCCCGTCGGATCGGAGCCGACCTGATCGTGGTGGGTCACAAACATCTGGACGGATGGGCGGCTCGCTGGTGGCGGGGCTCGGTTTCCAGGGCACTGATCGAGCACGCGCCCTGCAGCGTGCTGGTGGTCATCACGCATTGAAGGGTGCGCCGCACACTTGCCCCATTTCTTCCCTGGGCCATGGACGAGGCTAGGCTCACGGGTTGCGGGAAAAAACTTCAGTCCGGGTGATAAACCGGCTGGCCATGCCAGCTCTACAAAAATTCACTACGTTACTGTCTGGATCTCAAACGGCTACGGGTTCGCCGAATATTTACAAGTTGAAGACGAAAAAAAGCCAAATCATTGATTTGGCTTTTTTTATCGGGTGAAAATTCCCCGGCAGCACTGCGCTTGCAGAGGCGTTTGAGGCGGCGTTAAAGTACCTCGCTGGCGAAATCGGCCAGGCGTGAGCGCTCTCCACGTGCCAGCGTGATGTGACCACTATGCGGCCAGCCCTTGAAACGATCCACCGCAAACGTCATACCCGAAGAGCCTTCGGTGAGGTAAGGCGTGTCAATCTGCGCCAGATTGCCCATGCATACAATCTTGGTGCCCGGGCCGGCGCGGGTGATCAGGGTCTTCATCTGCTTGGGCGTCAGATTTTGCGCCTCGTCAATGATCACGTATTTGTTGAGGAAAGTGCGGCCGCGCATGAAGTTCATGCTTTTGACCTTGATCCGCGAGCGAATCAACTCATTGGTTGCAGCGCGTCCCCATTCGCCCGCACCGCCGTCGGTTTTTCCCAGCACTTCCAGGTTGTCGTCGAGTGCGCCCATCCACGGGCCCATTTTTTCTTCTTCGGTGCCGGGTAAAAAGCCGATGTCTTCGCCGACCGATACCGTGGCGCGCGTCATGATGATTTCGGTGTAACGGCGATCATCGAGCACCTGCGTCAGCCCGCTGGCCAATGCCATCAGTGTTTTGCCGGTGCCCGCCGTGCCTGCCAGCGTGACAAAGTCAACTTCAGGGTCCATCAGCAGGTTCATGGCGAAATTCTGTTCGCGGTTGCGCATGGTCACGCCCCAGACCGCGTTTTTCAGATGGGTGTAGTCCTTGAGGGTTTTGAAAACCGCTGTTTTGCCCTGAATTTCAGTGACACGGGCATAGAGCGGCGGCTCGCCAGGGGATTCAAAAAACACAAACTGGTTGATCAGCAGGCTGGGCACAATCGGGCCGGTGATACGGTAGAAAGTGTGGATGCCTTGCTGCCAGCTTTCAATCGTCTTGCTCTGGCGCGTCCAGAAGTCAGGCGGCAGGGCGAGCGAACCGTCGTACAGCAGGTCGCCGTCTTCGAGTACCTTGTCGTTCTGGTAGTCGTCAGTGGTCAGCCCCAATGCGCGTGCCTTGACCCGCATGTTGATGTCCTTGGACACCAGCACCACCTCGCGCGGTGCGTATTCCTTGCGAAGCGCCTCGACTACGCCGAGGATCTGGTTGTCAGCCTTGCCCTGTGGCAGGCTCATGGGCAGCGTGTAGTCCAGCACCTTGGTCTGGAAAAACAGGCAGCCGCCGGCTTCGGGGTGACCTGTCGTGTCCAGCTTGAGGCCCTTGCCGATGTCGGCGCCATTGGCGCCCGCCAGCGCGTCCAGCGAGCGGCTGGTCTGGCGCGCATTGCGGGCGACCTCTGTCATGCCTTTTTTATGACCGTCGAGCTCTTCAAGCACGATCATGGGTAAAAAGATGTCGTGCTCTTCAAAGCGGAACAGGCACATCGGGTCGTGCATCAGCACATTGGTATCGAGTACAAACAGCTTGGCTTGCCCGGTCGATTTTGTTTTCTTGGGCCTGAAGGCTGGCTTGCTCTCTCTACTTGCGCTGACAACAGGGCTGTCAATTGGACTGGAGGTTTTTTTCTCTGCATAAACCACGGGATGGTCGCTGGCAATGGCTGTGCGGTTTTCCACTAGATCGAGCACCGGCGGTTTCTGGGCAGATTCAGCACGTGCGGTCTTTCGTGGCGCCTTGGGTGAAGGCGCGCGTGCTGGCGCATGGAGCGTGTGGAGCACATCAGGGGAGAGCAGGGCAGCACGTTTGGTCGGGGCAGGAGGCAGCGGCATAGGGCTTAAAACTCTCTAAATGAAGTTCCAGAAATTAAAAAAGCCGCCACTGGGCCAGGGCGGCTTTTTTTGAGCGTGGTCGCAAAGGTCAACGTCATGAAGTCATTATGCACAACTCACATGACCGATTGCCGATCGGGCTCAGGCTTCTTTTTTCAGTCCTTTGACGGCCTTCAGGACGTCTTCTACATGACCAGGGACTTTAAGGCCGCGCCACTCTTCTTTCAACTGGCCATCTGCGCCGATCAAAAAGGTGCTGCGCTCAATGCCCTTGACCTTTTTGCCGTACATGATCTTGTTCTTGACCACGCCGAACATGTGGCACATTTTTTTCTTCGGTGTCTGCAATCAGCTCGAAGGGCAGCTCGAGCTTGGCCTTGAACTCGTCGTGCGATTTCATGTTGTCGCGTGACACGCCAAAAAC
>JBDSZF010000212.1:0-2903 GCA_039925285.1 Polaromonas sp. | reverse complement strand
TTCCGGCGCAGGCTTTCAATAGCCTGCTACAAAACTTCAAAAACTTTCTCGACGTTGGTGGAGGTAAACGGGATCGAACCGATGACCTCTTGCATGCCATGCAAGCGCTCTCCCAGCTGAGCTATACCCCCTTAGTCGTTAATTTCTTAACAACCTGTCGAGCCTCAAATTATATCGACAAAAATTGGCTTTTTTGAACTTTTCAAATTAAATTCAGTTTGGCGATCACTTTTTCTCGCGCCATGAGCGCCAGGATCGCATCGAGCGAAGGCGTTTGCGGCGTACCCATGATCAGCACGCGCACCGGCATGGCCAGTTGCGGCATCTTCAGGCCGGTAGCGAGCAGCACCTGTTTGATCACGGCCGCAATCGCTGCCTTGCTCCATTCGCAGGCGGCCAGCGCCTGTGCCAGGCTGGCCAGCGCGGGCCGCACGGCGTCGGTCACATGCGTGCTGACATCCTGCGCGCTCGGCTCGCCGCCCGTGACCAGCAGCTTCAGCCAGCCCGCCAGCTCGACCAGCGTGCTGCAGCGGTCCTTGAACAAGGCGCAGCCGCCTGCGAGCCAGGCCGCATCCAGACCCGAGACATCCAGTGCGGCGAGGAATGGCTGAACCCGTTCGGCGAGTTGCTCATCGGCCATGGCCTTGAGGTGCTGGGCGTTGACCCAGCGCAGCTTGGCTTCGTCGAACTGCGCCGCACTCTTGCCGAGGTGATCCAGGTTGAACCACTGCAGGAACTGCTCGCGGCTGAAAATCTCGTCGTCGCCATGACTCCAGCCCAGACGCGCCAGGTAGTTCACCATGGCATCAGGCAGATAACCCTCGGCGGCGTATTGCGTGACCGGCTTGGCGCCGTTGCGCTTGCTCATCTTCTCGCCCTGCTCGTTGAGCACTGTCGGCAGATGCGCATAGACCGGCACGTCGCGGCCCAGCGCACGCAGGATGTTGATCTGGCGCGGCGTGTTGTTCACATGGTCATCGCCGCGAATCACATGCGTGATCGCCATGTCCATGTCATCGACCACCACGCAGAAGTTGTAGGTCGGCGTGCCGTCGGGCCGGGCAATCACCAGGTCGTCGAGTTCGTCGTTGCTGATCTCGATGCGGCCCTTGACCTTGTCATCCCAGACTACCGCGCCGCCCTGCGGGTTTTTAAAGCGCAGCACCGGCTGCACGCCCGCGGGAATGGCCGGCAGCGTCTTGCCGGGCTCGGGCCGCCAGGTGCCGTCGTAACGCGGTTTTTCTTTCGCGGCCATTTGCGCTTCGCGCAGCGCATCCAACTCGGCCACGCTCATGTAGCACGGATACACTTGGCCGGCTGCAACCATCTCGGCCAGCACCGCCTTGTAGCGGTCCATGCGCTGCATCTGGTAGAACGGGCCTTCGTCGTAGTCCAGGCCCAGCCAGCGCATGCTTTCAATGATCACATCGACAGCGGCCTGGCTCGAACGCTCCAGATCGGTGTCTTCGATCCGCAAGATGAAGTCACCGCCGGTGGCGCGCGCAAACGCCCACGGATACAGCGCCGAACGGATGTTGCCGAGGTGAATAAAGCCCGTTGGGGACGGTGCAAATCGGGTGCGTATTTTTTGTGTCATGTCAGGCTGTCCAGACCGCGTGCGAGGTCGGCTTTCAAGTCGTCAATATATTCAAGCCCGACCGCAAAGCGGATCAGACCCTGGCCGATGCCGGCCGCCTGGCGCTGCGCTTCGGTCAGGCGCCCGTGCGAAGTGGTTCCCGGGTGGGTGATGATGGATTTGGTGTCGCCCAGGTTGGTGGCGATGCTGACCACCTGCGTGCTGTTGATCACATGAAAGGCGTTGGCGCGTGCCGTTTCGGGGTCGCTGCCGCGCACATCAAAAGACACCACGGCGCCACCCAGCCCCGATTGCTGGCGCATGGCCAGTTCGTGCTGCCGATGCGACGGCAAGCCGGGGTAATAGACGCGGGTCACCGCAGGATGCGCTTGCAGCCATTGCGCGATGGCCAGGGCGGTGGCGCTTTGGGCCTGCATGCGGATGCGCAGCGTTTCCATGCCCTTGAGCACGACCCACGCATTGAACGGCGCCAGCACCATGCCGGCGGTGCGAACGATGGGGCCGAACACATCGACGATCAGTTTCGAGGGCCCGCAAATCGCGCCCGCCATGACCCGGCCCTGGCCGTCCAGGTACTTGGTGCCCGAGTGGATCACCAGATCGGCGCCCAGTTCGGCCGGCCGCTGCAGCGCGGGCGAGCAAAAACAGTTATCAACGGCCAGCAGCGCGCCGCCTTCATGGGCCAGATCGGCCAGCGCCCGGATGTCACAGACTTCGGTCAGCGGATTGGTCGGGGTTTCGGCAAACAGCAGCCGGGTAGTGGGCCGCATGGCCGCGCGCCATTGCGCGAGGTCGGTCTGCGAGACAAAGCTGGTCTCGACGCCGAACTTGGCGAACTCCTTGCCAAACAGGTTCAGCGTCGAGCCGAACACTGACTGCGAACACACGACATGGTCGCCCGCCTTGAGCAGGCCCATGCCCATCATCAAAATGGCACCCATGCCGCTGGATGCAGCGATCGCGGCCTCCGTGCCTTCCAGCGCCGCCAGCCGCTGCTCGAAGCTCGACACCGTCGGATTCGACGTGCGGGCATAGGTATAGCCTTGCTCGGTGCCGGCAAAGCGGCGCGCCGACGTTTCGGCATCGGGCTGCACGAAGCCGCTGGACAGATACAGCGCCTCGGAGTTCTCGCCATACTGGCTGCGTTCGACGCCGACACGCACGGCCAGCGTATCCGGGTGAAGGTTGTCGGGTAATGCTTTTTGGGTCACGTTCAAGCCTCCTGCGGATTGGGCAGCGCCAGGCGTGAGACATCGACATCGCTGTCCTCGCCGATTTTCTCGGCGGTGTCGGCGCGCTGGGAATT
>JBDSZF010000211.1:0-8077 GCA_039925285.1 Polaromonas sp. | reverse complement strand
AGCACGGTACTGGCCACGCTGCTGTCTATTGCGCCCGAGGTCGAGGTGGCGCTGCTGCGCGAGAACCGGCCCCTGCGTTTGCAGGTGGACCTGGACTCGATGGACTGGCTCAATTTCCTGATAGCACTGAGCCAGCAGCTGAAGGTCGAGATTGCCGAGTCGGACTACGCAGAACTCGTCACGCTCAAGGACCTGCGGGCCAGGCTGCCGCCAGGAGCCGCCTGATTCCATCGCGAACGGCTTCAACGGCCTCGGTGTGATCGCAAAAAAATTGCGATGCATCAAGCGGGTAATGCCCGCGCAAGCCTAGACTGGCAGGATGCATGTTTCTGGCCGAAATTGCCAGAGCTGCCTCAAGGGGACAAATTTTGCTGCCTGCCTACATTACCCACGCCGATTGCGCGCGCCACGAAATGGGCGCCCACCACCCCGAATGCCCCGAACGGCTGGGCGCCATCAATGACATGCTGCTGGCCAAGGGCCTGCTCGATTACATGCATCCCTATGATGCGCCGCTGGCTACGCCAGAGCAGCTGGCCCATGCGCATTCCTCGCTGTATGTCAGCGAACTCATGGCGGCCTCCCCGGCCGAGGGCTACCACAAGGTCGATCCCGACACCGACATGAACCCGTTTACCGTGACAGCGGCGCTGCGCGCGGCCGGCGCTGCCGTGCTGGCCACCGACCTGGTGCTGACGGGCGAAGCGCCGAGCGCTTTTTGCTGCGTGCGCCCGCCTGGCCACCATGCGGAGCGGGCAAAAGCCATGGGATTCTGCTTTTTCAACAATGTGGCCGTGGGCATACGCCATGCGCTGACCCAGTACGGCTTGCAGCGCGTGGCGCTGCTTGATTTCGACGTGCATCACGGCAACGGCAGCGAGGACATTTTTCGCGGCGATGAACGCGTGCTGATGTGCTCCATTTTCGAGCAGGGCCTCTACCCCTTCAGCGGAGAAAACGCCCAGGGGGACAACATGGTCAACGTCGGCCTGCCTGCCCGCTCGGGCAGCGACAGATTCCGCGAAGCCGTCACCGGCCAATGGCTTCCCGCCCTGCACGCCTTCAAGCCTGAGCTGATCTATATTTCTGCCGGTTTTGATGGCCACCGCGAGGACGACATGGGCAATCTGGGGCTGGTCGAGGCCGATTACGAATGGGTCACGAAGCAGATCATGGCGGTGGCGCAGCAGCATTGCCAGGGCCGCGTCATCTCATGCCTGGAAGGTGGCTATGTACTGAGTCCGCTGGCACGCAGCGTGGCTGCGCATGTCAAGGTGCTGATTGGCGCCGACTGAAAGCCCCTGATGGACAAACATTACCTCAGCCCCCTTTTTGCCCCTGAATCCATCGTGGTCTTTGCCGGCCAGGCCGACGAGCCGGACAGCCTGACGCCGCGTGCCAGGATATTGCACGAGGCCCTGCGCGCGCAGAAGTACACCGGCCGCATGCAGTTTCTGGATATCCACACCAGCGGCACGCTGGCCGACCTGGCGCAGACCGGCGCCGATCTCGCCATCATTGCGCTGCCGCCGCAGGAGGTGGCTGCCGCGCTGGAGATTGCCGGGCGCATGACCTGCCGCGCGGCGCTGGTGATCACCAGCGGCATCAATGCCGACGATGCTGCCGAACTCCAGAAAATTGCGCGCCGAGAAGGTGTCTTCCTGCTTGGCCCTAACGGCCTGGGCCTGCAACGCCCGCAACTGCAGCTCAATGCCAGCGCCGCCGGGCCGCTGGCCAAGCCGGGCTCGCTGGCGCTGGTTTCCCAGTCAGGGGCGCTGACCGCTTCCATCCTCGACTGGGCCAGCAAGAACGCGGTCGGCTTTTCATCGGTCGTATCGCTCGGGTCCAACACCTCGGTCGATATTGCCCAGGTGCTCGACTTTCTCGCCAACGACCGTCAAACCCAGAGCATCGTCGTCTATCTTGAAGGCATCTCCAACGCACGCCGCTTCATGAGCGCGCTGCGCTCGGCCGCCAATGCCAAGCCGGTGGTCGTCCTGAAGGCCGGCCGAAAACCGGCCGGCAACGCAGCGGCCCAGACCCACAGCGGCGCCATCGTCGGCAGTGACGACGTCTTTGATGCCGCCTTGCGCCGTGCCGGCGCGGTGCGGGTGCGCTCCTTCGTCGAGTTGTTTTCTGCCGCCAAATGCCTGGCGTCGCGCTACCGCCCGGTCGGCAAGCGGCTGGCCATCGTCACCAACGGCGGCGGCCCCGGCGTTCTGGCGGCCGACTGGGTCAATGACATTTTTCTGGAACTGGGCAAGCTATCGCCCGAATCGGCCAGCGCGCTCAGGCCGCAGCTGCCCGAGCTGGCATCACTGAGCGATTTGATTGACCTGTCTGAAGAAGCGACGCCCGAACATTACAAAGCCGCCATTGAAGCGGCCGGCAAGGACCGGAAAATCGACGGCGTGTTGGCGATTTACTCGCCCAAGGCGGGCGTCGATGCCGCCGACGTCGCGCGCGCGCTGGCCGATGTCAAACGCGACATGGGCAAACCGCTGCTGTCGTGCTGGATGGGCGATGCCTCGGTGGTGACGGGGCGCGGCATTCTCAACGAAGCGGCGATTCCCAGTTTCCGCACGCCCGAAGCGGCCGTCGGCGCCTTTGGCAACATCGCCTCGTTCTACCAGAACCAGCAGCTGCTCCAGCAGACCCCGCCGCCCTTGTCGGCGCTGGCCAAGCCCGACATCGAAGGCGCGCGGCTGATCATCGAGCATGTGCTGGCCGAGCGGCGCAAGGTGCTGACCGAAATGGAGTCCAAGACGCTGCTGTCGGCGTTTCACATCCCGGTCACCCAGACCATCCTGGCGCGCAGCGCCAACGAAGCCATGATGATCGCCACGCAACTGGGCTTTCCGGTGGCGCTGAAGATCGACTCGCCCGACATCAGCCACAAATCGGATGTCGAGGGCGTGGCGCTCAACATCCTGAATGCCACCGGCGTGCGCGACAGCTACGCCGAGATGATTGAAACGGTCACGCGCCTGCGGCCCCATGCGCGCATCAACGGCGTTACGGTGCAGACCATGGCGCGCGCCCGGCGCGGCCGCGAAGTCTGTGTCGGCCTGGTCACCGACGACCCGTTCGGGCCAGTGATTGCGTTTGGCGCCGGCGGCACCATGATCGAGCTGATCAACGACCGGGCGATGGAACTGCCACCGCTCAACCAGTTTCTGGCGCGGCAGCTGATTGAACGCTCGCGCGTGGCCGAAACGCTGGGCGAGTGGCGCGGCGCTCCTGCGGTCAACATGGATGCGCTGGAGCAGATCCTGCTCAGGGTTTCAGAAATGGTGTGCGAACTGCCCCAGCTGCGCGAGATGGACATCAACCCGATCATCGTCGATGCGTCGGGAGCCGTCGCGGTCGATGCGCGCATCGTGATTGACCATGCGCCGCAAGTGGCCAGCGGCCGCGCCAACAACTACGGTCATCTGTCCATCCTGCCCTACCCGGCACGCTACGAGCAGGTGTGGCCGCTGCGCGGCGGCGGCGACTACATCGTGCGCCCCATTTACCCCGACGACGCGCAGATGCTGCAGGAGTTGATGCAGCACCTCTCGCCCGAAAGCCGTTATTTCCGCTTTGTCTCGTCCATGGTTGAACTCCCGCCGGCCATGCTGGCGCGCTTGACGCTGATCGACTATGACCGCGAAATGGCGCTGGTCGCCGTGTTCCGGGAACGCAAGGCCGGCCCGGACGGTGAAATCCTCGAAAAGGATCGTATCGTGGGCGTTTCGCGCTACATCACCAACCCCGACCAGTCGAGCTGCGAATTCGCACTCGTGGTGGCCGACGACTTCAACGGCAAGGGCCTGGGTTCCCGATTGATGCTCAGCATCATGGACGTGGCGCGCGACAAGGGACTGTCCGAGATCGAAGGCCTGGTGCTGGCGCAGAACCCCGGCATGCTCAAGCTCATGAAAGGCCTGGGCTTCATCGTCAAGCCTTTTGCCGAAGACCCGAATTTCAGGCTGGTGACGCATACGCTGTGAGTACAGCCCTCAAAGCGGCCTTTTGGCGTCATCAAAGCAGTTTCATGCGCTTGGCCGCATCGCGCAGTTCCCCGCGAAAATCCGGATGCGCGATGGCGATCAGGGCTTCGCAGCGCTGATGGGCGGTCTTGCCGCGCAGCTGGGCCACACCGAATTCGGTCACCACATAGTTGATGTCGTTCTTGCTGGTGCTCACATGCGTGCCGGCGGACAAGGTGGGAACGATACGCGAGATGGTGTCATTCTTGGCGGTCGAGGGCAGCACGATGAAGGCCTTGCCGCCGTTGGACCGATTCGCCGCGCGGACAAAATCGGTTTGCCCGCCGGTGCCCGAATAAGGCGAAAAGCCCAGGCTTTCCGAGCCGCACTGGCCCATGAAGTCGATCTGCATGGTCGCATTGATGGCATGCAGATTGTCGTTCTGGCCGGCCAGATAGGGGTCGTTGGTAAAGCCGACCGGGTGCATCTCGACCGCCTGGTTGCGGTGCAGAAACTGGTAGAGCTTTTTGGAGCCGAGCGCAAAGGTCGCCAGCATCTTGCCGGGCAGGTAATTCTTTTTGCGGTTGGTGACGGCGCCGGCTTCGACCAGCGTCATGATGCCGTCGCCAATCATTTCGGTATGCACGCCCAGGTCGTGCTTGTGGGTCAGCTGCATCACCACCGCATCCGGGATGCCGCCATAACCGATCTGCAGCGTCGCGCCGTCCGGGATCATGTCGGCAACGTACTTGCCGATGGCTTCCTGCACCGGGCCAATCTTGGGCAAGCCGACTTCGAGCAAGGCGTCTTCACTCTCGGTCAGCGCGGCGACCTGCGAGATATGGAGGTGGCAGTTGCCGTTGGCAAAAGGCACATTCGGGTTGACTTCCAGCACCACGGCGCGGGCCTTGGCGATCGCCGCCATGGTGTAGTCAGGCGCCAGCGACAGCGAAAAAAAGCCGTGTTCGTCCATCGGCGAGGCCATGGAGAACACCACATCGGCAGGAATCAGCCCGCGCTGCAGCAGATCGGGCAGTTCGGAAAAATGGGCCGGGATGAAGTCCACCCAGCCTTCCTGCCCGCCAGCGCGCGTGATGCCGCTGAAAAAATAGGCAATGTGACGGACATGTTCGCTCGTGTCGGTATCCAGGTAGCCGTACTTGCGCACCGGCAGGATTTGCGACACCCGCACATTGCGGAACTCGCGCCTGGCCTCGGAAAGTGCCGTTAACAGGGCGGGCGGCTCGCCCACGGCCGTGGGCACCACGATCGTGTCGCCATTCATGACAACACCGATGGCCTCGGCGGCGGACATGTGTTTTTGCTGGTACTGGGTTTGAACGGACATGGCAGCTCTCTTTTTGAACAATTTTTGATGATCGCATACGGTGCTATCAAAAAGCTGACAAAACTACGCCATTTCAGGTGCTGGCCCGCACCACCAGTTCATAGCCCAGGTCCACACAGGGCGATGCCACGGTGTCGCCGTTCATCAACGCCAGCAGCATGCGGGCAGCGGCATGGCCGATTTCGGCGCGCGGCGTGCGCACCGTGGTCAGCGGCGGCAGCATCTGGTCGCTGCCGGTCAGGTCGTTGAAACCGGCCACCGCCACGCGCTGCGGCACCGCAATGCCCAAGCGCAGCGCCGCCAGCAAGGCGCCTTGGGCCAGGTCGTCATTGCAGAAGAACACCGCATCCACGTCGGGCTGCTCGCGGATGATCTGCTCGAACATGCGCGCGCCCAGCGCGATCGACGAGGGCGCCGGGTCCAGCCATTCAAGTTTCTGCTCGTACAAGCCGGCAGCGCCCAGTTCCCGGCGCCAGCCTTGCAGCCGCTGCAGCGTGCGCGCATCGAGCTGCGCCGCCGCAAAGGCGATGCGCCGGCGGCCACGCGCCAGCAGGTGCCGGGTCATCTCGGCGCCCGCATCGGCCTGCGAAAAGCCGACGCTGTACACGCCGGGCACGTCGGACATTTCCATCACATGCACGCAGGGCACGCCGCTTTGCGCAATCAGCGCACGGGCCGCGTCGCTGCGTTCAAGCCCGGTCACCAGCAGGCCGGCCGGGCGCTGCAGCAGTTGCTCGCGCAGCAGCTGCTCTTCTTCCTCGGCGTTGTAGTGCGTCACGCCCATCAGCGTCTGGTAGCCGGCCGGCCGCAGGCTGCGCTGCACGGCTTCGAGCAGATCGACGAACAAGGCGTTCGACAGCATCGGAACCAGCACCGCGACATGCGAGCTGCGCTGCGACGCCAGCGCGCGCGCGGCCGGGTCGGGCACGTAACCGAGCTGGCGCGCCGCCGCCTGCACGCGCTCGACCAGCGCCGGATCGACGGCGCGCTCGCCGCGCAGCGCGCGCGACACGGTGATCGGGCTGACACCGGCGGCTTGCGCCACGTCGGACAGGGTGACGCGGCCGGTGGCGCGCGGGCGAAGGCGGGATGAGGTCATGAATCCTAGGGAAACTACTGAGTTGTGGGGGGCTGATGCTCGCATAGGATAGCGCTATCCCAAGGCGTGCGCCAGCCGGGCAATCCCTAGGTCGCTTTCGCAGGCGGCCTCAAAAAGAAGTTTCCCCGGTCAGCACGCCTTTTAGTTTCACCTCAACGGATAGCGCTATCCAAGGTTTTTAGACATGACAGATTCCCTTGTAATCATGGGTGTGGCCGGTTGCGGCAAGTCCAGCCTGGGCGCGGCAGTGGCGCAGGCCACCGGCTTGCCGCTGGTCGAAGGCGACGACTTCCACAGCCCGGCCAGCCGCGCCAAGATGAGCCAGGGCATCGCCCTGCTTGATGCCGACCGCGACGGCTGGCTGAGCGTGCTGGGCGAGCAGCTGCGCGCCCACCCCGCAGGCCTGGTGCTGACCTGCTCGGCCCTGAAACTTTCCTACCGCGAGCGCCTGCGCCAGGCAGCGCCCGGCCTGCGCTTCGTGTTCCTGGACATCGGCCGCGAGCAGGCGCAGGCGCGGGTCGCGGCGCGCGCCGCGCAGCATTTTTTCTCGACCACGCTGGTGGACAGCCAGTTCGCCACGCTGGAAGCGCCGACCGGCGAAGCGGGCGTGCTGCGCGTCGATGCGCTCAAATCGCTGGCACAGCTGCAGGCCGAAGTCACGGCCTGGCTCAACACCGGCAAGGAACAGGCATGAGCACCGACACCCTGATCGAAGCGCCGAAAAGCCGTTTCCAGCGCATCAGCAATGGGCTGCTGGCCCTGTGCCTGGGCGTGATGGCGGTGGCGGTGTTCATCAACGTCGTGCTGCGCTACGGCTTTGGCAGCGGCATGCCGGCCAGCGAAGAGCTGTCGCGCCTGCTGTTTGTCTGGATGGTGTTCATCGGCGCGACCGCCGCCTACCCGGCCGGCGAGCACATGGCCTTCACCAGCCTGGTCGGCCTGCTTCGATACCGGCCTGCGCTGTTCCTGGCCATGACGATTTTCATCCGCCTGCTGGTGCTGCTGGGCTGCACGCTGATCGGCTGGGGCGCCTGGCAGCAGGTGGCGGTCGGCTATGGCAGCCATTCCGTGGTGCTTGGCTATTCGACCGCGCTGCTGCCGCTGCCGGCCTTTTTGTGCGCCACGGCCATCGGCCTGATGGCGCTGTTCGAGATCATCAAACGCACGCCGCTGGACCTCGGTCACAGCGTGGAAGTCGAGTAAAAAAATGAGCAACGAAGGTCTCGCATTCATTGTTTTTTCAGTCGGCATGCTGACGCTCATGGGCATCGGCATGAACATGGGCCTGGCGCTGGTGCTGACCGGCGCCGGCATGGCCGCCGTTCTCGGCTTCTGGGACACCCAGCTGCTGGCGCAGAACCTGGTTGCCGGCGTGGACAGCTTTCCGCTGCTGGCTGTGCCCTTCTTCATCCTGGCCGGCGAGTTGATGAACTCGGGCGGCATCAGCCAGCGCATCATCGCCATGGCGCAGGCCTGGGTCGGCCATATCCGGGGCGGACTGGGCTTCGTGGCGATTGCCGCCGCTGTGATGATGGCCAGCATGAGCGGTTCGGCGCTGGCCGACACCGCCGCGCTGGCGACCATCCTGCTGCCCATGATGCGCAAGCAGGGCTACCCGATGCACACCTCGGCCGGGCTGGTGGCCTCGGGCGGCAT
>JBDSZF010000210.1:0-3246 GCA_039925285.1 Polaromonas sp. | reverse complement strand
AGTGGCGCCATCCTGGCACCGATCGTGATCGGCACGCTGGTGGGCATGTCGCTGCCGCTGCAGCAGAACTTCATGGCTATTGCGATTCCCGCCGTGATCGCGATGATTGCAGCGTTGATGATCAACCACCGCCGGTCCGCCTCGGCCAGTCATGAAAACGTGAGCGTGCTGACGTCTGCGGATTCGGCTGTAGCGAGCAAGTAAGCGCCACGGTGCTTGATGAAAAAAGACTTTTCCCTGTCAGCCGCCACGGCTGGATTTCTGGCCGTGCTGATTTCCTATGCCGGTCCGCTGGTGATATTTTTTCAGGCCGCCCAGAGTGCCAGCGTCTCCGCGGAAATGATGTCGTCCTGGGTCTGGGCGATTTCAATCGGGGCAGGGGTATCAGGCATCGTGCTGAGCTGGTGGCTCAAGGTGCCTATCATCACGGCCTGGTCTGCACCGGGCACGGCCTTGCTGGTGACCTTGTTCCACCGCATCACGCTGGAGCAGGCCGTAGGGGCTTACCTGGTGTCCGCCGCGATTATTTTTGTGATCGGGGTTTCAGGCTATTTTGATAAATTGATGCAGTCCATTCCCAAGGGCATTGCCAGCGCCATGATGGCGGGCATTCTGTTCCAGTTTGGGGTAGGCGCATTTCAATCGGTCAAATCAATGCCGCTCATCACCTTTTGCATGATTGGCATTTATCTGCTGTTCAGACGCTTGCTGCCGCGCTATTGCCTGGTGATTTTGCTGGTCGCCAGTCTGGCCCTGGCCGTTGCCGTGGAAGGCGTGAGTCTGGCCGGTGTGGCATTGACCCTGGCCAGCCCGGTGTTCATCACACCCGAGTGGTCCTGGGGCGCTACCTTGAGTCTGGCGCTGCCGCTGGTGCTGGTCAGCGTGACCGGGCAGTTCTTGCCGGGCATGGCCATTTTGCGCAGTTCGGGCTACGACACACCGGCCCGCCCCATCATCATCACGACCAGCGCAGCCTCGTTGGGCGTGGCGTTTTTTGGCGGCATCACGATTGTGATTGCGGCCATCACGGCGGCACTCTGCACCGGCAAGGATGCCCATGAAGACCCCCGCAAACGCTATGTGGCGGGCATTGCGAACGGCGTGTTTTACCTGGTGGGCGGCTGCTTTGCCGGCACCATCATCCTGTTTTTTGCGGCCTTGCCCAAAGAGCTGATCGCGGTGCTGGCCGGACTGGCCCTGGTGGGCGCGTTTGGGGGCAGTCTGGCCGGTGCAATGAACGAAGCCGATCACCGGGAGGCCTCGATCATCACCTTTTTGGCCACTGCGTCGGGCATGACTTTCTGGGGCCTGGGTTCGGCGTTTTGGGGCGTGGTGATTGGCTCTGTGGCCTATTTGCTGCTGCACAAGCCATGGTCGGCCGCGGTGAAGGCACTGCCCTGAGGCTTGCCCCTTTCCCGCATGTCAACTTCTGGTCGCCCCGCTTCAGTGCGCAGTGTTCGAGCGCAACAGCCGCGAAATGCTGTTGGCCGCTTCGCGCAGGGCCGGCAGCATGGTTTGCTGCATCACCTTGGCGCTGGTGCGGTTGGCTTGGCCCGAGATGTTGAGGGCTGCCACGGTTTCGCCAGCCTGGCTCAGCACCGGTGCGGCCATCGAAATCAAGCCTTCTTCGAGCTCCTGATCGACCAGGCACCAGCCCTGCGCCCGGACCTGATGGATTCGTCTCATCAGTTCAGAAACATCGGTAACGGTATGTTTCGTGCGCGCACGCAAATCACTGGCGCGCAAATGCCGTTCCACCTCGGCATCGGGCAGCCCTGCCAGCAACATCCGGCCCATGGAGGTGCAGTAAGCCGGCAAGCGCGAGCCCACCCCCAGGTTGAGCGACATGATCTTGTGCGTATGCACACGCAGCACATAAACGATGTCGGCGCCGTCGAGCACGGCGGCGGAGCACGATTCCTTGACCTGCTCGGCCAGGCGCTCCATCACCGGTTCGGCCAGGTTCCAGATCGGCAGCGACGAAAGGTAGGCGAATCCCAGTTCCAGGATGCGTGGCGTGAGCCGAAAGTGCTTGCCGTCGCCGTCCACATAACCCAGCGTTTGCAGGGTCAGCAGAATGCGGCGTGCCCCGGCGCGGCTCAGGCCGGTGCGTGCCGCCACTTCACTCAAGGTTTGCCGGGGCGCCTGCACGCTGAAAGAACGGATCACCTCCAGACCTCGCGCGAAGGACTGCACATAGCTGTCGCCCGGTGCGGGTGCGGCATCGGGCCGGCTTGCGGAATTTGCCATAGTCAATAAAATCCTTTAAAATTCATTATACGAACATTTGTTCTTAATGTGAACAAGTGGCGTTATATTTCTCCCATGTGAAAACCATTTTCAGGAGTCTGTCAGTGATCAACAAAATTGCCGCCTCGGTTGCCGAGGCCTTGTCGGGTACCCAGGACGGATCGACCGTACTGATCGGCGGCTTCGGCACCGCCGGCATTCCCAACGAACTCATCGATGGCCTGATCGAGCAGGGCGCGCGCGACCTGACGGTGGTCAACAACAACGCCGGCAACGGCGACACCGGGCTGGCCGCGCTGCTCAAGACCGGGCGCGTGCGCAAAATCATCTGCAGCTTTCCGCGCCAGGCCGACAGCCATGTGTTTGACGCGCTGTACCGCAGCGGCCAGATCGAACTCGAACTGGTGCCCCAGGGCAACCTGGCCGAGCGCCTGCGCGCCGCCGGCGCCGGTGTCGGCGCTTTCTTCACGCCCACCGGCTTTGGCACCGAACTGGCCAGGAAGGCCGACGGCGCGCCGAAGGAAACCCGCGTCATCGACGGCAAGCCGTATGTGCTGGAGTTCCCGATCTACGGCGACGTGGCCTTGATCAAGGCCGAAAGCGGCGACCGCTGGGGCAACCTGATCTACCGCAAGGCGGCCCGCAACTTCGGCCCGGTGATGGCCACTGCCGCCAGGCGCACCATTGCCACCGTGCACCAGATTGCCCCACTGGGCGCGCTGGACCCCGAAGCCATCGTCACGCCGGGCATCCATGTGTCCAGCATCGTCAGGATCGACCACGTCGCCACCCAGGGCGGTGGTTTCAAGCAAGCCGCCTAAGCCGGAGAACCCTCATGAGCAACTACACCAAACGCACCAAAGACGAGCTGGCCCAGCGCGTCGCCCAGGACATCTTTGATGGCGCCTACGTCAACCTGGGCATCGGCATGCCGACCCAGGTCGCCAACCACATTCCGGCCGGCATGGAAGTGGTGCTGCACAGCGAAAACGGCAT
>JBDSZF010000209.1:0-8062 GCA_039925285.1 Polaromonas sp. | reverse complement strand
TCAGCCTGATCCAGCATGTGCTGCCGCGCCACCTGGAAATCATTTTCCGCATCAACAAGGAATTCCTGGAAACCGCGGCGCGCCACCGCCCCGGCGACCACGCGTTCCTGGCGCGCCTGTCGCTGATCGACGAGCATGGCGAGCGCCGCGTGCGCATGGCGCACCTGTCCATCGTGGGCAGCCACAAGGTCAACGGCGTGTCGGCGCTGCATTCCGACTTGCTGGTGCAAACGATTTTTTCCGACTTCGCCGACCTCTGGCCGGAGCGCTTCACCAACATGACCAACGGCGTGACGCCCAGGCGCTGGCTGGCGCAGGCCAACCCCGGCCTGTCTGCCCTGCTCGACAGCACGCTGGGCAGCCGCTGGCGGCTCGACCTGGACCAGCTCAAACGGCTGGACGCCTTGCGCACCGACGCCGGTTTCCAGAGCCGGTTCATGGCCATCAAGCGCGCCAACAAGGTGCGGCTGGCGGCCTACATCGAGCGCACCACCGGCATCGCGCTCAGCCCCGACAGCCTGTTCGATGTGCAGGTCAAGCGCATCCACGAATACAAGCGCCAGTTGCTCAACCTGCTGCATGGGGTGACACGCTACCAGGCGATCCTGGCCAACCCGACAGCCGACTGGGTGCCCCGCACGGTGATTTTTGCCGGCAAGGCGGCATCGAGCTACCACACGGCCAAGTCCATCATCCGGCTGATCCACGATGTCGGCAGCATCATCAACAGCGACCCGCGCATCGCAGGCAAGCTCAAGCTGGTGTTCGTTCCCAACTACGGCGTGTCGGTGGCCGAGGTCATCATGCCGGGCGCGGATCTGTCGGAGCAGATTTCGACCGCCGGCACCGAAGCCTCGGGCACCGGCAACATGAAGCTGGCGCTCAACGGCGCGCTGACCATAGGCACCGACGACGGCGCGAACATCGAGATCCGCCAGAACGTGGGCGACGAGAACATCTTCATGTTCGGCCTGAAAACGCCCGAGGTCCATGCGCTGCGGCAAAGCGGCTACCAGCCGATGCGCTATTACGAAAGCCTGCCCGCGCTCAAAGCCGTTCTTGACGCGATTGCCGGCGGCCAGTTCTGCCCAGACGAGCCGGGGCGTTACCGCGCGCTGGTCGATTCGCTGCTCTGGGGCGGCGACCATTACCTGCTGCTGGCCGATTACGAATCCTATGTCGCGACCCAGCTGCGCGTGGATGCGCTGTACCGCCAGCCGGCGCAGTGGTGCGAACGGGCGATTGCCAACGTCGCGGGCATGGGCGTGTTTTCATCGGACCGGACGATCCGGGAATACGCCAGCCAGATCTGGAACATCGCTCCCGCCGCGCACTGAGCGCGTTCTTTTTGACCGACCCGAGGACAGCCCCATGGTGAATCCGCAAGATATCGAACTGATTTGCAGCGCCTGCCACGGCGACCCGTTCTCGGTGCTCGGGCCGCATGCACAGGAAGGCGGCGTGTCGATCCGGGCTTTTTTGCCGGGCGCGCGGCGGGTAGAGGTGCTCGATGCCAGTTCGGGCCACGAGCTCGGCAGCCTAGAAAAACGCCATGCCGACGGATTTTTTGAAGGCCTGCTGGCGCTGCCGGCGGCGGCATCCTATGGCCTGCAGGTTCAGTGGGACAACTACCAGACCGTGTTTCTGGAAGATGCTTACCGCTTCGGGCCGGTGCTGGGCGACATGGATGTCTGGCTGCTCGGCGAAGGCACGCATTTGCGGCCCTATGAAATCCTGGGCGCCAACCAGCGCGTGATGGACGGCGTGGACGGCACCAGCTTTGCGGTGTGGGCGCCCAATGCCGCCCGCGTCAGCGTGGTGGGCGATTTCAATGGCTGGGATGGCCGGCGCCACCCGATGCGATTGCGGCGCGAGTGCGGCATCTGGGAGATTTTCCTGCCCGGCGTGGCGCTGGGCGCCCGCTACAAGTTCGAAATACTGGCCGCCGACGGTCAGCGGCTGCCGGCCCGCGCCGACCCGTATGCGCGCCAAGCCGAACTGCGCCCGGCCACGGCCAGCATCGTCGCCCCCATGCCCGCGCTCACGCCCCCGTCAGACCAGCGCCGGCAGGCCAATGCGCTGGACGCGCCGATGAGCATCTACGAAGTCCACCTGGGCTCGTGGCGCCGCATCGACGACCCGGCAAGTGGAATGCAGCGCTGGCTGAGCTGGGACGAACTCGCCGAGCAGCTGCTGCCCTATGCGCTGGACATGGGCTTCACGCACCTCGAACTGCTGCCGATCAGCGAACACCCTTTCGACGGTTCCTGGGGCTACCAGCCAGTCGGCCTGTATGCGCCCACGTCGCGTTTTGGCGATGCCGACGGCCTGGTGCGTTTCATCGCGCACTGCCATGCGGCGGGCATCGGCGTGCTGCTCGACTGGGTGCCGGCGCACTTTCCGAGCGACGCCCACGGACTGGGCCATTTTGACGGCACGCCGCTGTACGAATACGCCGATCCGCGCGAAGGCTTGCACAAGGACTGGAACACGCTGATCTACAACCTGAGCCGGACCGAGGTGCGCAACTTCCTGATCGGCAATGCGCTGTACTGGCTGGAGCGTTTTGGCGTGGACGGCCTGCGGGTCGATGCGGTGGCGTCGATGCTGTACCGCGACTACAGCCGCCAGCCCGGCGAATGGATTCCCAACCGGCATGGCGGACGCGAGAACCTGGAAACCATCGACTTCCTCAAGCGCATGAATGACATCGTCGGCCAGGAACGACCGCAAGCCGTCACCATGGCGGAGGAGTCCACCGCGTTTCCCGGCGTGTCGCGCCCCACGACGGCCGGCGGCCTGGGTTTTCATTACAAGTGGAACATGGGCTGGATGCACGACACGCTGCAGTACATGGCGCGCGACCCGGTGCATCGCCAGCATCACCAGAACGAGATGACCTTCGGCCTCGCCTATGCCTTCAGCGAAAACTTCGTGCTGCCGATCTCGCACGACGAGGTGGTGCATGGCAAGGGCTCGCTGCTGGGCAAGATGCCCGGCGACCGCTGGCAGCAGTTCGCCAACCTGCGCGCCTACCTGGGCTTCATGTTCGCCCACCCCGGCAAGAAGCTGCTGTTCATGGGCTGCGAATTTGCCCAGGTGCGCGAATGGAACCACGACCAGAGCCTGGACTGGCATCTGCTCGATCAAGCGCAACATGCCGGCGTGCAGCGGCTGGTGCGCGACCTCAATCAGCTCTACCGCGCCACGCCGGCGCTGTTTCAGCTCGACTTTGTTCCCGACGGTTTTGAATGGATGGACCACGAGGATGCCGCGCATTCGGTGCTCGCCTTCATGCGGCGCGGCCTGGATGCACGCAGTTTGATGCTGGTGGTCTGCAACTTCACGCCCGCCGTGCAGACGGCTTACCGGGTCGGCGTGCCGCAGCCCGGCGAATACCGCGAGCGGCTCAACACCGACTCGGCGCATTACGGCGGCAGCAACCTGGGCACGCCGCTGGGCGCCGCCACGGCAGAGCCGATGCCCTGGCACGGCCAGCCGCAGTCCATTGTGCTGAACCTGCCGCCACTGGCGACGGTGCTGCTCGAATGGACCGAGTCAGCGACATGAAGCCCGCCCTGCGACCCGGCCGGCCCTGGCCGCTGGGCGCCACCTGGGATGGCCACGGCATTAACTTTGCGGTGTTCTCGGCCCATGCGCAGGCCATGGCGCTGTGCCTGTTTGACGATAGCGGGACCGTCGAAGTCAGCCGGCTGATGCTGCCCGCCCACACCAATGACATCTGGCATGGCTACCTGCCAGGTGCCGCGCCGGGACTGATCTACGGTCTGCGCGCCGACGGCTTTTGGCGCCCCGACCGGGGCCACCGCTTCAACCCGCACAAACTGCTGCTCGACCCGTATGCCCGCGAAGTCGTCGGCGATTTCGAATGGCGCGACGACCATTTTGGTGCCGACCGCCAGCATCCGCTGCACATGGACACCCGCGACAACGCCGCCTTCGCGCTCAAGGCACGGGTGGTGCATGACAGCTTCGACTGGGAAGGCGAGCAGCCGCCATGCGTTGCGCTGCAGGACACGGTGCTGTATGAACTGCACGTCAAGGGCTTTTCCAAACTGAACCCGCAGCTGCCCGAAGCGCTGCGCGGCACCTATGCCGGGCTGGCGCATCCGGCCTCGGTGGCGCATATCAAGCGCCTGGGCGTGAGCAGCGTGAGCCTGCTGCCGGTGCATTACGCGATCGATGAAGAGCGGCTGGCCGTCATGGGCCTTGCCAACTACTGGGGCTACAACACGCTGGCTTTTTTTGCGCCCAATCCCCGGCTGGCGTCCGGCCAGGACGGATTGACACCCCGCGATGAATTCCGCGCCATGGTCAAGAAGCTGCATGCGCAGGGCATCGAGGTGCTGCTCGACGTGGTGTTCAACCACACGGCCGAGTCCGATGGCGCCGGCCCCAGCTTGAGCTTTCGCGGACTCGACAACGCCAGCTACTACCGGCATCCGCCCGAGTCGCCGGCCGCCTTCGAGAACCACAGCGGCTGCGGCAACACGCTGGACATCCGCCAGCCCCGGGTGCTGCAGCTGGTGATGGACAGCCTGCGCTACTGGGTCAGCGAGATGCATGTGGACGGTTTTCGCTTCGATCTGGCGCCGGTGCTGGGCCGGGGCGATCACGGCTTCGAGCCCAACGGTGCCTTTTTCACCGCCGTGGCGCAGGACCCGTTGCTGTCGCAGGTCAAGATGATTGCCGAG
Organism: Polaromonas sp.; assembly: GCA_039925285.1. Classification (GTDB taxonomy): domain Bacteria; phylum Pseudomonadota; class Gammaproteobacteria; order Burkholderiales; family Burkholderiaceae_C; genus Polaromonas. The sequence goes on along the minus strand of JBDSZF010000209.1, from coordinate 3,347 downwards.
CCCTGGGATCTCGGCCCGGGCGGCTACCAGGTAGGCGCATTTCCACGCGGCTGGCTCGAATGGAACGACCACTTCCGCGATGTGATGCGCGGCTACTGGCTGCAGGACGAGGATGCGGCCCGCTCGCGCGGCGACTTTGCGCTGCGCCTGTGCGCCTCTTCCGATCTCTACCAGCCGCGCTGTCGCGCCCCGGCCGTGTCAGTCAATTACGTGGTTTCGCACGACGGTTTCACGCTGCGCGACCTGGTGAGCTACAACGAGCGCCACAACCTGGCCAATGGCGAAAACAACCACGACGGCCACGGCCACAACCTGAGCCACCACTGCGGCATCGAAGGGCCGAGCGACGACCCGCAGATCAATGCCCTGCGCGGCCGGCTGCAGCGCGCCCTGCTGGCCACCACCCTGCTCGCGCAAGGCACGCCGATGCTGTGCGCCGGCGACGAACTGGGCCACAGCCAGCGCGGCAACAACAACCCCTATTGCCAGGACAACGAGATCACCTGGATCGACTGGGCACAAGCCGACGGCGACCTGGTCGACTTCACCGCCTGGGTGCTGTCGCTGCGCCGGCAGCTGCAGCCCTTTGGCAACCACTGGTACAGCGGGCTGAGCGACACGCTGGGCCTGCATGACCTGTCGTGGCTGCACAGCAGCGGCGAAGTCCTGCAGGGCCAAGCCTGGCAGGGCAACAGCGAGCGCGTGCTCGGCTGCCTGATTGGCCAGCCGGGCCGGGCCAGGGCGCCGCTGCTGCTGCTGGTCAACCCCGATGCAGGCGACCATGATTTCATGCTTCCCGCCGGCGTCTGGCAGGCGGTTCTGGACACCGCCCATCCGCGCGGCGTGACCCGCTGGCAGGGGCAGGGTGAAGCGCCCTTGCGGCTGTCGGCCCACAGCCTGAGGCTGCTGGTGGCGGCGGGCACCGCCATTACTCTCTAAACCGCCAAAGCGACTCACCGCCATGACTTTTCCTCGCGCCAGCGGTGTGCTGCTGCATCCGACTTCCCTGCCCGGCCCGCATGGCTGCGGCGACCTGGGCTCGGCCGCCTACCACTTCGTGGACTGGCTGGTCACGGCAAAGCAAAAGCTCTGGCAGATCCTGCCGCTGGGCGGCATCGGCCCCGGCAACTCGCCCTACATGAGCAGCTCGGCCTTTGCCGGCAACCTGCTGCTGATCGATCTGGCCGAGTTGCACCAGCACGGCTGGCTGGATCAAGCCGACCTGCTGCCCGATGCCGGCTTCAGCGATGCGCACGTTCACTTCAACGCCGTGGTGCCCTGGCGCATGGCCCGGCTGCAAAAAGCCGCCGCCCGCTTTGTGCAAACCGCCAGCGGGGCAGATCAGGCTGACCTGGCCGGGTTCTGCAGCGAGCATGCAAGCTGGCTGAAAGACTACGCCCTGTTCATGACGCTGACTGAAATCCACGCTGGGCGCGACTGGTGCGACTGGCCCGCGCCGCTGGCGAGTCGTGATCCGCAGGCCTTGCAGCAGGCGGGCAGCGCGCATGCCGAACGCATCGCTTTCTGGAAATTCGGCCAGTGGTGCTTTTTCAGGCAATGGAAAAAGCTGCGCGCTTACGCCAACGAACGCGGCGTGAAAATCGTCGGCGACGCGCCCATCTTCATCGCCTGCCAGAGCGCCGAGGTCTGGGCGCGCCAGGAACTTTTTGAACTCGATGCCGATGGCCGGGCCCTAGTGGTCGCCGGTGTGCCACCAGACTTTTTCAGCGCCACCGGCCAGCGCTGGGGCAACCCGCTGTACCGCTGGAGCGCCCATGCCGCAGAAGGCTATGCCTGGTGGATAGCGCGGATGCGCCGCATTTTCGAGCTGGTGGACATCGTTCGGATTGATCATTTCCGGGGCTTTTCCGCTTACTGGGAAATCCCGGCCAGCGAACCGACCGCCATCCACGGGCACTGGCTGGCCGGACCCGGCGCCGCGCTGTTCGATGCGATTGAAGCCGCCCTGGGCCAGTTGCCCATCATCGCCGAAGACCTCGGCATCATCACGCCCGATGTCACGGCCCTGCGCGAGGAATTCGGCCTGCCCGGCATGCGCATCCTGCAGTTTGCCTTTGCCGGGGACGGCGACAATACCAACGCCTACCTGCCGCACAACTTCGACCGCAACACCGTCGTCTATACCGGCACCCATGACAACAACACCACGCAGGGCTGGTGGCTGGAGGCGTCGCCCGCCCTGCGCCGGCAGGTGCTGGACTACCTGGGCAGCCCCAACGATCACGACATCCACTGGCAGCTGATACGCGCTGCCTGCGCCAGCGTCGCCGACACCGCCATCCACCCATTGCAGGATGTCATCGGCCTGGGCGGCGAGCACCGCATGAACCTGCCCGGCCAGGGAAAAGGCCACTGGGAATGGCGCTTTAGCTGGAGCCAGCTGCAGCCCCTGCATGCCGGGCGGCTGGCCCGGTTTGGCAGGCTTTACCGGCGCGAGTGAGGAGCCGCAGGGCAGGTCCGAAAACCGCCAGCAGACATGCAATACCCGCCGTATCATGGCCGCATGACGACGGCAACAACCCAAGATAATCACCATGAAATTCGACAACTCCATTGTTCAGACCCGCGTTCCCAGCCCGCTCGGCCCCATCGTCATCGCGGCTAGCGACAAGGGCCTGGCCGGGCTCTGGTTTACCGAAAACCAGCGTTATCTTCCCAGTGAACTCACGGGCTCGGCGTGCTGGCCAGAAGACGCCGATCATCCGGTCCTGCAACAGGCGCGCCAGCAACTCGGCGAATATTTCGCAGGCCAGCGCAGCCAGTTTGACCTGCCGCTGGACCTGAACTGCGGCACGGCCTTCCAGCAATCGGTATGGCAGGCACTGCTCGATATTCCGCAGGGCAAAGTCATCAGCTACGGCGAGGTCAGCCGGCGCATTGGCAAGCCGGCGGCGGTGCGGGCCGTGGGCGGCGCAGTCGGGCGCAATCCGGTCAGCATCATCGTGCCCTGCCACCGGGTCATGGGCAGCAATGGCGCCCTGACCGGTTATGGTGGCGGCCTGGCGCGCAAAACCGCCCTGCTCCGGCTCGAAGGCGCGCTGCAAGCGAGTCTTCCTTGAACGCCCGGTCTTCCGCGATGGACGCTCCCGCCGCCACTGGCGTTGCAACGGCCAGCCCCAGAAACTGGGTCACTGACTTTGTGGTGCTGGCGGCCATCTGGGGTTCGTCCTTTCTCTTCATGCGCATTGGCACGGTGGACTTTGGCCCGCTGCCAACCGCCGCCGTGCGGGTGGCGGTTGCGGCGCTGTTTTTGCTGCCCCTGGTCTGGTGGCGCGGCTTGTTGCCGGTGCTGAAGAAAAACTGGAAGTCCATTTTCTTCGTTGGCC
>JBDSZF010000208.1:0-5677 GCA_039925285.1 Polaromonas sp. | reverse complement strand
GCGGGCAAGCGTCATCACGGATGGATCACCTGGATATTCGCCGTCATGGTTCCCACGCTGCTGACGTTTCTGGTGCACTGGCTGCTATGGCAGGTTAATGCGTTGCTGGCCTTTGCCTGGAGCGTGGGGGTTTTGTATGTCACGCTGGGTTTTTGCCAGTTCAGCCACTACTTCACCGACATTCGTGATGCGCTCGATGACGGCGACGAAGACACGGCCCGCGAGTTGCTGGCCGAGTGGCGCCAGGTCGATGCCAGTGAACTGCCGCGCAGCGAAATTGTTCGCCACGTGATTGAGCACTCGGTGCTGGCCGCCCATCGCCATGTGTTTGGTGTGCTGGGCTGGTTTTCGGTACTTGCTGCCTTGGGGCTGGGGCCGGCCGGTGCGGTACTGTACCGGATGAGCGAATTCGTGGCGCGCTACTGGCCCTACAAAAGCCAGACACCCGGGGAGGGCGCCAGCCCGGCCCTGCAGCAGGTGGCCAACAGCGCCTGGGGAATGATCGATTTTTTGCCCTCGCGCGTCACTTCGCTGGGGTTTGCGGTAGTCGGCAGTTTTGAAGATGCCATTGACGCCTGGCGCAACTACAGCCAGCGTTTTCCCGCTGGTGCTGCCGTTGCCACTGCAAGCCGCAACGACGGGCTGATCCTTGCCGCCACCTCCGGCGCGGTTAACGTTCGGCTGGGCGGCGAAGCACTCAAAGCCGTGCTGACCCCCGATGTTCCCCAGGAGTTTGAGGCCGGCGGGCTGGATAATGAGGAGGCCGTCATCACGGCCGCAACGCCAGGCCGGGAGCCAGAAGTGGCGCACCTGCGCAGCGTCGTGGGCCTGGTCTGGCGTTCGGTGGTGCTCTGGATGGCGCTGATCGCACTGCTGACCCTGGCGCGGCTGCTGGGTTAAAACCCGGGCCGCACCGGGCGGTTTTTAGTACCGGGTTTGCGACAACTCTTCAAACAGCTCGCCGTACAAACGATAGCGATTGGCGCTGATGCTGCTTGTGCCAGCAGTTGATTTGACTTCTGCAATCACGCCGCAACCGGGCTCATGCAAATGGGTGCAGTTGTAGAACTTGCAGTCTTGCGCATGGGCCTTGAAGTCGGGCATGTAATTGGCCAGCTGCATCGGTTCAATGTGGTGCAGGCCGAATTCCTGAAAGCCCGGCGAGTCGATCAGCGCGGTCGTCCTGGCTTCATCGATCCAGTACAGCGTTGTGCTGGTGGTGGTGTGTTTGCCCGAGTTCAGGGCCTGCGAAATCTCCGCCGTCAGCACCCGGGCACCGGGCACCAGCAGATTGGTCAGGCTGCTTTTCCCCGCGCCCGACGGACCCAGCACCAGCGTTTTTTTCCCGTCCAGCAGTGCCATGAGTTCTGCCGTCTGCGCATCATTGGCAGGGGCTGTCGCCATTTTGGGTTTGATGGCCAGCGGCAGTACCTGGTAGCCCATGGTCCGGTAGGGCGCCAGCTTGGTCCAGGCCCTGCCGAACGGCTCGGCAAGGTCACTTTTATTCAGTGCAATGAGGGGCTTGATGTGCTCGGCTTCAGCCGCAATCAGGGCACGCGTCAACTGGCTTTCCGAGAATTCGGGCTCTGCGGCGATCAGGATCAGGATCTGGTCCAGGTTGGCGGCAAAGGACTTGGTGCGCATCTCGTCCTGGCGGTAAAACAGATTGCTGCGTTCCTCGATCTTTTCAATCGTGCCTTCGTCCTGCGACGGCAGCCAGCGGATCCGGTCGCCGACGACGACCTGGCTTTTCTTGCCGCGCGGGTGGCAGATCACGCGCTGGCCGGATTCAGTTTCAACCAGTACATGGCGGCCAAAACCGGCCACGACGAGACCTGACTGAGTGCCTGCCAGCGTCGCGGTGCCGGCGCGCGCCGGGCGTGATGGCTTGCTCAAACCAGCAGGGCGTCAACCTTGGACGCGCAGAAAAAATCACTGACGGAAATGCCGTTGACATCGTGCGTATTGAAGCGCACCTTGCACTGGCTGTAACTTACTTCAAGCTCTGGATGGTGATCTTCAGCGTTGGCGATGAAAGCCACGGCATTCACGAAACCGATGGTCTCGTAGAAATTTTTGAACTTGAAGGTTTTCTCCAGCGCCCCCTCGAAAAGACGCCAGCCCAGCGCCGGTTCGCCGTTGAGCTGGCTTAGTTGGGTGACGACTTCCGTGGCGTCCAGGGCTCGTCGGTCTTGATGAATCGGGTTGCTCATTAAGTCGTGCTTTCAAGGGAAGGGATCATGCGTCCCAGCCGCTCGGAGGCGGGTGGGTGTGAATAGTAAAACTTCACAAACACCGGATCGGGCGTGAGTGTGCTGGCATTGTCCTGGTAAAGCTTGAGCAATGCACTTTGCAGATCCCTGCCGTCGGTTTGCGAGATCGCATAGGCATCCGCCTCGAACTCATGTTTGCGCGAAAACTGCGCCATGACCGGAGACACAAAAAAGCTGAAAAGTGGCACCACCATCAAAAACAGCAGCAAGGCCAGCGCATCGTTGGCGCCTGACAGGTTAGGCCGGACGCCCAGCCCGGTGTAAAACCACACCTGCGTTGACAGCCAGCCCAGCAGTGCAAAACCGGCCAGGCTCATGGCAAACATCACCACAATGCGTTTGATGATGTGCTTGTGCTTGAAGTGGCCCAGCTCATGCGCGAGTACGGCATCGACCTCGGCGGGGTTGAGCTGCTTGAGCAGGGTGTCATAAAAAACAACTCGTTTGGCCGCGCCGAAACCGGTGAAATAGGCATTGGCATGGGCCGAGCGCTTGCTGCCGTCCATCACGAAAAGCCCCTTGGCGGCAAAGCCGCAGCGCTGCATCAGGGCCGTGACGCGCGCCTTCAGTGTTTCGTCGTCGAGCGGCTTGAATTTATTGAACAGCGGCGCAATCACCGTTGGAAAAAGCACCAGCACCAGCAAGTTGAACCCCATCCAGACGACCCAGGTCCACAGCCACCACAAGCTGCCCGCGCTGCCCATCAGCCACAAAATCAGCGCCACGATGGGCAGGCCGACGACGGTGCCCACCAGCGTGGATTTGACAAGATCAGCCAGCCATAGGTTGAAGCTCATCTTGTTGAAGCCGAAACGTTCTTCCAGCCGGAAAGTCTTGTACAGGGTGAAGGGCAGGTCGAGCAGGCCGCTGATCAAGCCAAACGCCGCCAGCAACGCCAGCTGGGGCACCAGCTGGCCATCGGCGGCCAGTGCTGAATTGACAATGGCCTGGTTCAGCGTATCGATGCCGCCCAGCAGTGTCCAGCCCAGCAGCAGGGCGGCTGCAAAGGCCATCTCCAGCATGCCCAGACGAGTTTTTGCGATGGTGTAGTCGGCGGCTTTCTGGTGCGACTGCAGCGTGATGGTGGATGCAAATGCAGCCGGCACCTTGTCCCGATGCTGCGCCACATGGCGGATCTGCCGCGTCGCGAGGTAGAACTTTGTCAGCAGTCCCAGCACGAGCAGGGCTGAAAACAGCACGGTAAAAACAAGAGAGTGGTCGGTCATGACGGGAAGTTTAGGCTATCAGCGAGAATGACAAGATGCCCGAAACTGAACTTACTCTTAAAAAATCAGACCAGAACCTGGTCTGGCTGGACTGCGAAATGACCGGGCTGGACCCGGATAAAGAACGCATCATTGAAATTGCCCTGGTCGTGACCGGACCGCAACTCACGCCCCGCATCGAAGGTCCGGTGCTGGCCATCCACCAGTCCGACGAGTTGCTGGACCAGATGGACAAGTGGAACAAGGGCACCCACGGCCGCAGCGGCCTGATCGACAAGGTCAGGGCCAGCACCGTGACCGAGGAAGACGCCCAGGCGCAACTGCTGGCCTTCCTGGCGAAGTACGTGCCCAGGGGCACGGCGCCGATGTGTGGCAACACCATTGGCCAGGACCGGCGCTTCCTGGCCAAGTACATGCCCAAGCTGGAACTCTTTTTTCACTACCGCAATGTGGATGTGAGCACCTTCAAGGAACTGGCCAAACGCTGGCGGCCCGAGGTGTACAGCGCTTTCAAGAAACACCAGAAGCACACGGCGCTGGCCGATGTGCATGAGTCGATTGATGAGTTGCAGCACTACCGCGAGCACTTTCTGAAGTGATTTTCAGGCATTTAGGCTTGTAGCACTTATTCAGTGGATGCAAGTAGCTATCAAAGTAATAGTGATGGCGAAGCCCCGCAATATCGCCCGATACATCGCGGTGCGACGAAGTATCCTTTGATTGTTGGAGGTTATTGGTAGAAACCCGTAAACCATGCCATAATTGAGGGCTTGCAGTTGCACACCGTGCTTTCTGCATTTGTACATCTACCTCACACTTTTGGACTCTATTTTCAGAGTCATCGCATCAAGGCAGTTCCGTTCTTGATCCGCATATTCGTTTGATGGTTGATGTTTTATTAACCATGAACGAAGCCTTCTGCGTCGCGGGAGGTGGAGTTTCCTGTTCCTTCGCCAAAAACGAAGCGTGCAGGGGATTAGTGAGAAAAAAACATGACTGACTCTTTTGAGACGCGTGGCGATTTTGCGCCTGAAACTACCGAAACCATTTCCGATCTGGAAATCCACGTCATTCCTGACTTCTCTTCCGACGAGCCTGTTGCTATCGCAACGTCGCTGGAAGCTGTGGTTGCCGAGCCTAACGGCTTCGTGAAACTGGGCCTGGCCAAGGAACTGCTGCAGGCCGTGGCTGATATGGGTTTTACCCAGCCGACCGCCGTGCAGATGGCCACCATCCCCAAGGCCATGCAAGCCCTGGATGCCGACCCCAAAGCGCCAAAATTCACCGACCTGCTGGTGTCGAGCCAGACCGGCAGCGGCAAGACTGCTGCTTTCCTGCTGCCCGTGCTGCACACCCTGCTCAAGCAGCAGGAAGAAGCCGAGCGCAACGAACGCGCTGAATTTGAACGCCTGAGCGCAGAAGCCGTCGCCCGTGGCGAAGCACCGCTGAAGAAGCCAAAGCGCAAGGATCCAACGAACATGCGCAACTTCAAGGCTGCCACCCCTGGCGCCCTGATCCTGTGCCCGACCCGCGAACTGGCCCAGCAGGTCTGCGCTGACGCGATCGACCTGGTTCGCCATTGCCGCGGCCTGCGCGTTGCCAACGTCGTCGGTGGTATTCCTTACCAGCTGCAAATTGCCAAGCTGCAAAACGCCGACCTCGTCGTGGCCACGCCCGGCCGTCTGCTGGACCTGCAGCGCAGCATGCAGATTAAGCTCGACCAGGTGCAATTCCTGGTGGTTGACGAAGCCGACCGCATGCTGGACCTCGGCTTTGCCGACGACCTGACTGAAGTCAACCAGCTCACCATCGAGCGCAAGCAGACCATGATGTTCAGCGCCACGTTTGCGCCGCGCATCATGCAGCTGGCGACCCGCGTCATGCGTCAGCCGCAGCGTGTCGAAATCAGTTCGCCGCATGAAAAGCATGCGTCGATCACGCAGTCGCTGCTGTGGGCCGACAACATGACGCACAAGCGCAAGCTGCTGGACCACTGGCTGCGCGACACCACCATCAACCAGGCGATTGTGTTTGCCTGCACGCAGGTGGACTGTGACGGCCTGGCCAATGATCTGGTGCAGGAAGGCTTCAGCGCCGTGGCGCTGCATGGCGCTTTGGGCCAGGGCCTGCGCAACCGCCGCCTGATGGCTTTCCGTGATGGCCGCGTGCAGATTCTGG